>JBKCTS010000499.1:0-4306 GCA_046318695.1 Acidovorax sp. | reverse complement strand
GTTGCAGGTAGAGCCCAAAGTTGAGTTGCCCTGACTTCACGCGCTCATAGATGGCGGAAGCCTCTTGCACGAGGGATATCAAAATCGCTGTCATCGGAATGATCACGATGACCAGGCACAGGCACAGCGTGCACAGCGCTGCGAGGTTTTGGCGGCGCGGCATGTGCGCCAATAGCCGGCGGTGAAAGGGCGCGAACAGGATGGCGAGGATCACCCCCCAGAACACGGCACCGTGAAACTGCCACAGGATCGCCCCGAAGGCGACGGTCACCAGCGACAAAATCAGCAGGAACAACTTGTTTTCGATAGTGCGTGTTGTCATAGGGTGCGAATAGCGAATCAATTGAATGCCGCAATGTACGCCAGCGTCTGGTTCAAGGCACGCCAGGCCGGTCTTTCGCTGCCTTTTCGGGATCATTTTTGAAGGGTGTGCTCTGTTCGGTGGCACAATATCGGTCGCAACCCAAGGCCCTTCCCTAGCCACAGTCGCATCCGCCAATCGGTTCAGCCGTGTAGCGGAAGGTTTCTCAACCAGCTAATGCTTTCCCAAGGAAAGCGGAGGTCAGCGGAATATGAGCGATACGACGTCCGTCTATCAAGCCTATCAAGGCAACACTTACCTCTTCGGCGGCAATGCGCCCTATGTCGAAGAGATGTACGAGAACTATCTCGCCAACCCGGGCAGCGTGCCTGACACTTGGCGCGAGTATTTCGACGCCCTGCAACATGTGCCCGCCGTCGATGGCTCTAACGCCAAGGACGTTCCGCACCTGCCCGTCATCAATGCTTTTGCCGAGCGTGCAAAGCAGGGCGGCTCGAAGGTCGTGGATGCAGCAGGCGCTGATTCGGAACTCGGTCGAAAGCGCACGGCGGTACAGCAATTGATCGCTGCCTACCGCAACGTGGGTCAGCGTTGGGCGGATCTGGATCCCCTCAAGCGCACGGAGCGCCCCGCCATCCCTGAACTGGAACCATCGTTTTACGGTTTCAGCGATGCCGATCAGGAAGCCGTATTCAACACCAGCAACACGTTCTTTGGCAAAGAGTCGATGACGCTGCGCGAGCTCATCAATGCGCTGCGCGAGACGTATTGCGGCTCCATCGGTGCAGAGTACATGTACGCCACCGACCAGAACCAAAAGCGCTGGTGGCAGCAAAAGCTCGAAGCTATCCGCAGCAAGCCTAGCTTCGGCGCAGAAAAGAAAAAACATATCCTTGAGCGCCTGACAGCGGCTGAAGGCCTGGAGCGCTTCCTGCACACCAAATATGTGGGGCAAAAGCGCTTCTCGCTGGAAGGCGGCGAGAGCTTCATCGCCGCCATGGACGAGCTGATCCAGTCGGCTGGTGCGAAGGGCGTGCAAGAAATTGTGATCGGCATGGCCCACCGCGGCCGCCTGAACGTGCTGGTGAACTCGCTGGGCAAGATGCCCAAGGACCTGTTTGCCGAGTTTGACCACACCGCACCTGAAGATCTGCCTGCCGGTGATGTGAAGTACCACCAGGGCTTCAGCTCGGACGTAACGACGCCCGGCGGCCCGGTGCACTTGTCGCTGGCTTTCAACCCGTCGCACCTTGAAATTGTGAACCCGGTGGTCGAAGGCTCGGTGCGCGCCCGTATGGACCGCCGCGCCGATCCGCTGGGCAAGCAGGTGTTGCCCGTGCTGGTGCACGGTGACGCGGCCTTTGCGGGCCAGGGTGTGAACCAGGAAACCCTTGCACTGGCCCAAACGCGCGGCTACTACACCGGCGGCACGGTGCACATCATCATCAACAACCAGATCGGCTTCACGACCTCAGATCCGCGCGATACCCGTTCTACGCTGTATTGCACCGACATCGTGAAGATGATTGAGTCGCCCGTGCTGCACGTCAACGGTGATGATCCGGAAGCCGTGGTGCTGGCCACCCAGCTGGCGCTGGAGTTCCGCATGGAATTCCGCAAGGACGTTGTGGTGGACATCATCTGCTTTCGCAAGCTGGGCCACAACGAGCAAGACACCCCTTCGCTCACCCAGCCGCTGATGTACAAAAAGATCAGTCAGCACCCTGGCACGCGCAAGCTGTATGCCGACAAACTGGCTGCGCAAGGGCTCGGCGAAGCGCTCGGCGACGACATGGTCAAGGCCTACCGGGCCGCCATGGATGCGGGCAAGCACACGGTCGATCCGGTGCTGACCAACTTCAAGAGCAAGTACTCCGTTGACTGGAGTCCCTTCCTGGGTAAGCGATGGACGGATGTCGGTGATACGGCCATTCCGCTGGCCGAATGGAAGCGCCTGGCTGAGAAGATCACCACGATCCCCGAGAGCGTGACGCCGCACCAACTGGTCAAGAAGGTGTATGACGACCGCGCGGCCATGGGCCGCGGCGAGATGCCTGTCGACTGGGGCATGGGCGAGCACATGGCGTTTGCATCGCTTGTGGCCAGCGGCTACCCGGTGCGCCTGTCGGGCGAGGACTGCGGTCGCGGCACATTCACCCACCGCCACGCCGTTATTCACGACCAAAAGCGCGAGAAGTGGGACATTGGTACCTATGTGCCTCTGCAGAACGTCGGTGAAAACCAGGCTCCGTTCGTCGTCATCGACTCCATCCTGTCCGAAGAAGCCGTGCTCGGTTTTGAGTACGGATATGCGTCGAACGACCCCAACACCCTGGTGATTTGGGAAGCGCAGTTCGGCGACTTCGCCAACGGCGCCCAGGTGGTGATCGACCAGTTCATCGCGTCTGGCGAAGTCAAGTGGGGCCGCGTCAACGGCATCACGCTCATGCTGCCGCACGGCTACGAAGGTCAGGGCCCAGAGCACAGCTCGGCTCGCCTGGAGCGCTTCATGCAACTGGCTGCAGACACCAACATGCAGATCGTGCAGCCCACCACGGCCAGCCAGATCTTCCATGTGTTGCGCCGCCAAATGGTGCGCGACCTGCGCAAGCCGCTGGTCATCATGACGCCCAAGTCGCTGCTTCGTAACAAGGATGCGACCTCGCCGCTGTCCGAGTTCACCCGTGGCGGCTTCCAGACCGTGATCCCCGAGCAGGACGAAGGTGTGATCAAGAAGGCCGCGAAGGTCAAGCGCGTGATTGCGTGCTCTGGCAAGGTGTACTACGACCTGGTGAAAAAGCGCGCCGAGAAGCAAACGGACGACGTGGCAATCGTGCGGATCGAGCAGCTGTATCCCTTCCCGCACAAGGCATTTGCCGCCGAACTGAACAAGTACCCGAACGCCACGGACGTGGTGTGGTGCCAGG
This sequence comes from Acidovorax sp., assembly GCA_046318695.1. Taxonomy (GTDB): domain Bacteria; phylum Pseudomonadota; class Gammaproteobacteria; order Burkholderiales; family Burkholderiaceae_C; genus Acidovorax. The sequence continues at coordinate 1,057 of JBKCTS010000499.1, read as the reverse complement.
ACGAGCCGCAAAACCAGGGCGCCTGGTTCTTCGTGCAGCACTACATCCACGAAAACATGCTCGAGGGCCAGAAGCTGGGCTACGCGGGGCGTGCCGCGTCCGCTTCGCCAGCCGTCGGCTACGCCCATCTGCACCAGGAGCAGCAAAAGGCGCTGGTGGATGGTGCGTTTGCCAAGCTCAAGGGTTTTGTCCTGACCAAGTAAGGCCAGCTACCCGAACGAACACAGAACAGAACCCTACTGAAAGAATTCAAAATGGCTATCGTAGAAGTCAAAGTCCCACAGCTTTCTGAATCCGTGGCCGAAGCCACCATGCTGACGTGGAAGAAAAAGGCCGGTGAGGCCGTGGCTGTCGATGAGATCCTGATCGAGATCGAAACCGACAAAGTTGTGCTGGAAGTGCCCGCACCCGCCGCTGGTGTGCTCTCTGAGATCGTGCAGGGCGACGGCGCCACCGTGGTTGCCGAACAGCTGATCGCGAAGATCGATACCGAAGGCAAATCCGGTGCGGCTGCTGCGGCACCCGCAGCCGCTGTGCCTGCAGCAGCGCCAGCCGCCGCCGCGGCACCTGTTGCCGTTGCTGGTGGCTCCAAGGGCGACGTGGCCATGCCCGCAGCCGCCAAGCTGCTGGCCGATAACAATATGTCGGTGTCGACAGTGGCCGGTACCGGCAAGGATGGCCGGGTGACCAAGGGCGATGTCCTCAGCGCGGTGGCTGGCGGTGCAGCCAAGGCGGCAGTGGCCACCAGCGCTATTCCGACCGGCGTGCCCACCAAGGCGCTGCCGCAGGTGGCCGCCCCGGCCGCTAGGCAAGACCTGGGCGATCGCCCAGAGCAGCGCGTGCCCATGAGCCGCCTGCGCGCGCGCGTGGCCGAGCGCCTGCTGCAATCGCAGTCGACCAATGCCATCCTGACCACGTTCAATGAGGTGAACATGGCGCCGGGGATGGAACTGCGCAAGAAGTTCCAGGATGCATTCACCAAGGAGCATGGCGTCAAGATCGGCTTCATGAGCTTCTTCGTGAAGGCTGCTGTGCATGCGCTCAAGAAGTTCCCGGT
>JBKCTS010000498.1:0-3816 GCA_046318695.1 Acidovorax sp. | reverse complement strand
GTCGATCCGTATTGCAGCTGGCAGCGCGGCAGCAACGAAAACTTCAATGGACAACTGCGCCAATACGTTCCGAAGAAGCGGCGCATCGAAACCCTCACTGATGAGGAATTGACTATGATCCAAATCAGATTGAACCATCGCCCCAAAAAGCGGCTCGGATTCGAGACACCGCACGCAGTGTTTCATGCCTCGTTAAGCCGCGTTGCGCTTCGTGCTTGAATCCGCCACCTGGCCATCTGCCGTGCCCGTACGGTTTGCATTCGTTTGCGTGCGTTCGCACCCCCTGGAGCCTCCATGTCTTTTTACGACACCCGACCCGCCACCATCGACGACGACAACCCCAACGCCTTCTGGTGGCCCACGCCGCCGTTTGCGGCCTACCCGCAGGTGCAAATGTCGTCGGGACCGATGAATTGTTTGCTGGAGGGCATGAACCACCGCACCACGCGCACCCGGCTGATCTATTTCGACTTGCGCGGCGGCACGATCACGGTGCAAATTTCCCAGGGCCAAAGCCCCATTTCGGTTCGGTTTAAGCAGTTGCGTCGCCTGGAGCTGGAGGAGCCTGTTACGCCCGAGGCCGTGTCTGGCGTCGACGCCCATGCCGCCTTGATGGCGCACCGGCCGGTGTCGCCGTTCGTGGTGACCTACGCCGACGGGCAGATGCTGGAAGGCAAAACCATTGGCCATGTGGAGCTGGAGCAGGGATTGTTTCTGTTTCCGCCGCTGGATACAAACGGGCAGACTTCGCGGGTGTTCATTCCCAAACACGCGTACAGCAGCTTCAACGTGGGCGAGCGGGTGGGTGAAATTTTGGTGGCCCAGGCGCAGGTCACACCTGGTCAGCTCGACCAGGCCATCGGCGAGCAGGACCAGTTGCGCAAGCGCAAGCTGGGTGATGTGCTGGTGGGCAACCAGATCATTTCGCCCGAGCAGTTGCTCGAAGCCATTGACATACAGGCCCGCCTGCCGGTCATGCGGCTGGGCGAGTCGCTGGTGTCGCTGGGCATGATCTCTGAGGAGCAACTGAAAGATTCGCTGCGCATCCAAAGCAAAGAACAGGGCACCCCGCTGGGGGAGCTGTTGGTCAAGAAAAGTCTGGTCACCCGCGAAAACCTGCAAACCGCGCTGGCCCACAAAATGGGCTATCCCGTTGTGGACACCCATACCTTCCCGGTGGAGGCCGAGGCAGTCAAGGCCGTGCCCTTCGCCATGGCCGAACGGCTGGAGGTGTTGCCCCTGATCCTGCGTGAGGGCCGGTTGGTGGTGGCCATGGAGGACCCCACGCGACGCAGCGCCATCAGCGAGTTGGAGTTCACCGCCCAATGCAAGGTGGTGTCTGCGCTGGCCAAGTTGGGCTCGGTCAAGGGCGCGCTGGCCGTCGCTTACCGCAACAACGGGCTGGAGGCGACCGCCGGCGGCCGTCCAGCCGACATGGCACCCATGGACGGCGGCACACTGCTGGCCCAAATGGAGTCGGACCACGTCGACACGGCCGACGAGACGGCTGTGGACCTCAAGCCCATCGAGCAAAACGACAACCAGTTGGTGCGCCTCATCAACACCATGATTTTGGAGGCCCAGGCGCAGGGCGTGTCCGACATCCACATCGAATGCCCCACCGACAAGGGCAAAATCCGGGTGCGGTTTCGCAAAGACGGGCGGTTGCGCAACTACCTGGAGTTGCCGCCCAACTACCGGTCAGCCCTGGTGGCGCGCATCAAGATCATGTGCGACCTTGACATTTCCGAGCGCCGCCGCGCCCAAGACGGCAAGATCAACTTTGCCAAATACGCCTCTGGCAACAAGCTTGAATTGCGCGTGGCCACCATTCCCACTGCCAATGGCGCCGAGGACGTAGTGATGCGTTTGCTGGCCGCGTCCAAGCCGTTGCCGTTGGACCAAATTGGCCTGTCGCCCAAAAACTACGAAAAGCTCAGTTGGTCCGTCAAACGTCCGTACGGCATGGTGCTGTGCGTGGGGCCCACCGGCTCGGGCAAAACCACCACGCTGCATTCGGCGCTGGGCCACATCAACGACGAGAGTACCAAAATCTGGACGGCCGAAGACCCGGTGGAAATCACCCAGCCTGGGCTGCGGCAGGTACAGGTCAATCCCAAAATCGACTGGACCTTCGCCAAGGCGCTCAAGTCCTTTCTGCGGGCCGACCCCGACGTCATCATGGTGGGCGAGGTGCGCGACGCCGAGACCGCCGGCATGGCGATTGAAGCCTCGCTCACCGGCCACTTGGTGCTGTCCACCCTGCACACCAACAGCGCGCCCGAGACCATCACCCGGTTGCTGGATATGGGCATGGATCCGTTCAACTTTGCCGACTCGCTGCTGGCGGTTTTGGCCCAACGGCTGGCGCGGCGCCAGTGCAAGGCCTGCCGGGTGTCCACACCCGCCACGGCAGACCAGATCAACGAACTGCTGGACGACTATCTCCACGCATACGCCGGCCATGCCCCGTTTACCCGGGAAGCCCTGTTGGCCGAATGGAAGGAACGCTTTGGCGTGAACGGTCAGCTCATGCACTACCACAGCCCCGGCTGCGACACCTGCGAGCAAAAAGGCTTCAAAGGCCGCGTGGGCCTGCACGAATTGCTCACCGTCTCGCGCGACCTGCGCCGCATGATTCAAAAAAGCGAACGCGCCGAGGAACTGCAGGGCAAAGCCCTGCAAGAAGGCATGCACACCCTGCGCCAAGACGGCATTGAAAAGGTGTTGCAAGGCCTGACCACCCTGGACGAAGTCCGGGCCATGAGCAACAACTGACGCCCCCAACGACTGCACCCACCGAAGCGGCCACGGACGCCACCGCCCGTGCTTACGCCAACATCCCCTGGTCAACGGTTGGGTGCGGGGCGGCGGGGCGGCGGGGCTTCGGGTTCGGGTCTTTGGGTTCCGAGCAGTGCCTTGGCCGCCTCGGTGCTCCGCGCCAATGCCACGCCGGGGTAGGTCATGGCCACCATAAGGAACGCCCGAGGCGTGTCGACGGCAGGTACGCTGCCCCGCTTTGCCAGCAGGTCGGCTTGAGCGTCGTCGCACGGTGGCCGGTCCAGCCTGGGTGCTTTGCCAAATACCGCCGCCCAATCAGACGCCACGCCCTCGGTGACGATCGGCCACACAGGGTTGCCGCAGGCTGGCGATCAGCGCAGCAGCCTCGGGGGGGCAGCTGCGTGATGTCGATGCGGGGGGCAGCAAATTCGCCGAGCATGGTCGGTATGTTGCCCCGGTGCACACAGGCTGCGTATCGGCAAATGAGATGTCAGCGCACTTGCCAGGATGACCTCGCCCATCAGCAGCGGCTGATGACGCTGAATCCGTCCAGGCGCTGCCAGGGCAGCCAGACCGCCAAGGCTTCGAACTGCTGCGCGGTGAGCTGCAGTGCCGGCACCGCGGATACGGCGGTCGTACCGCGATCAAGCCAGACGAATCGGCCGGCGTGCAGCCGGCGCGTGGCGCACCACCCGCCGGAGCCGTCGTGCACGAGGAGCTTGATGCGGGAGGCCCGCGCGTTGGGGAAGAGTTGGCCTTGGTGCGCCTTGGCTTGGCCGACGGTGTTGATCACGACATGGAGCAAGCGGTCGGCGCCGGAACGCATGTCTTGCGGCTGAGTACACAGCCACAACGTGTCGATGCAGATCACAGGTCATCCTCAGGCGGCAGCCATGGTGTCGGCCGGCGCACGCAGCACACTGTAACTTCAGGTGCACGCCACCACGCTTGATCTCGATGCGGATGTCGGGCCGCGATGCCGGGATGTTGGTCAGGCGGTGCTCGGACTTGGCCAACTCGACCGGGGCGCACTTC
>JBKCTS010000497.1:0-6719 GCA_046318695.1 Acidovorax sp. | reverse complement strand
CTGGCGGCGCTGCTGCTGGCTGGAGGACACGACGCCCAGGTGTTTGCCAGCGGGGCCGAGTTTTTGCACAAGGCCGACCTGCAACGCGCTGGCTGCGTGCTTTTGGACCTGCGCATGGATGCAATGAGCGGGCTGCAGGTGTTCGAGGAAATGCGACAGCGGGGCTCTGTGCTCAAGGTGGTGTTCCTGTCGGCCCACGGCGAACTGCCGTCGGCCGTGGCAGCCGTCAAGCAAGGCGCGGTCGACTGGCTTGAAAAGCCCTGCGACGAGCACACCCTGCTGTCGGCCGTGGCCCGCGCCACCGAGCTTTCGCAGGCCGAGGCGACGCGCTCGCGCCGGCACCACATGCTGCGCGAGCGCTGGAACGCATTAAGCCCACGCCAGCAGGAGGTGGCCCGGCTGCTGGCCACCGGCCAGAGCAGCAAGGAGGTGGCGCGCACCCTGAGCCTGCGCGACCCAGGGCGCCCCATCGACCCGCGCACCGTGGACACGCACCGCTCGGCCATTTTCCTCAAGCTGGACATCCGCTCCTCGCACGAGCTGGGCATGTTCGTAGAGCACATCGGGCTTGCCAGCCACGGCTGACCCGGGCAGCGTCCTCGCGCCTGGGCGCTTCGGGTTATGCCGGAAGACAACAGCCCCCAGCGTTCGCACAATGGCGGGATGACGCGCAGACACCTTCTTCTTTGCAGCACCGCGGTTGCTGCGGCCCTTCTTTCGACGCTTGCCACCCCTTTGGCGCTCGCGCAAGACGCGTCAGGCCAACCCATCAAGCTGGTGGTACCGTATGCCGCCGGGGGGCCGATTGACGTGACCGCGCGGGCTCTGGCAGAGCGCGTGCGCGAATCGCTGGGCACCGTGGTCATCGACAACAAAGCGGGCGCGGGCGGCAACATTGGCGCAGACGCCGTCGCCAAGGCCGCCCCCGATGGCCTGACCATCGGCATCGCGGCCACCGCTACCCACGCGGTCAACCCATGGCTTTACCGCCGCATGCCGTACGACGCGGGCAAGGACTTTGCCGCCATCACGCAGATGGTGCGGGTGCCCAACGTGCTGGTTCTGAACGCAGCGCGGGCCGAGCAGCTCAAAATCAAGACCCTGGCCGACCTCGTGGCCTATGCCAAGGCCAACCCGGCCAAGCTCAATTACGGCAGCGGCGGCACTGGCAGCGCGGGCCACCTGGCGGGCGAAATGTTCAAGCAAAGGGCCGGCATCTTCGCACTGCACATCCCCTACCGCGGCGCCAACCCGGCGCAGTTGGCGCTGTTGGCGGGCGAGGTGGACTTCAACATCGACAACCTGGCTGCAGCGGCACCCAACATCCGCGCAGGCAAGCTCAAGGCGCTGGCCGTGACCTCGCTGGAGGCCTCGCCTTCGCTTCCCGGCGTGCCACCACTGTCCGCGACATTCAGCGGCTTCTCCATCGACACCTGGTGGGGGCTGGTTGCGCCCGCCGGCACACCCCGGCCGGTCATTGACAAGCTCAACAAGGCGTTTGTGGCAGCCCTGAACGCACCCGAAACCAAAACGCGCTTTGGTGCGCTGCTGGCCGAACCCGTGCCCACCACACCCGAACAGTTCGACGCCTTCATGGCCGCCGAGCGCAGCAAGTACCAGGCCGTGGTGAAGGCTTCGGGCGCCACCGTGGACTGACGCTGGCCATGCGCACCGGCCGGGCCGCAGCTGATGCAGACTGCGGCAATACGCTCACCGCCTGGGTCCGCGCTATTTTCCTCACATTTTAGGCGTCTTACGCCCGATTTACATGGGTTAGTAGCTCACTTTTCAGGAGCAAATGACGCACCAGACTCGCGAAACCAGTCTGTCCCTTGCAGCCTGTGGATGGGCTGCGAGGCCACGGCGTCCAGGGCGGCTGTGCCCACGCGTTGCGGGGCCAGGTCTGCCAGCGGTCGCAGCACAAAGGCGCGTTCCGCCATGCGGGGGTGCGGCACCATCAGCTCAGGGCTACCAATCGCCTCGTCGCCAAAGCACAGGATGTCCAGGTCCAGTGTACGGGGTGCGTTGCGGTAGGGGCGCTCGCGGCCCGCGTTCAGCTCCAGCACTTGCAGGGCACGCAGCAGGGGTAGCGGGGCCAATATGGTGGTCAGCTCGGCCACGGCATTGAGGTAGTCGGGGCCACCCGCGTCCACGGGGGCACTTGCGTAAAGGGCCGAGACGCGCTCGACCCGGGTTCCAGGAAGCTGGTCCATGGCCACCACGGCGGCGCGCAGCGCAGCCATGCGGTCGCCCAGATTGGCCCCCATACCGACATAAACCTGCACGGGCACCTGGGCAGCGCCATCGGCCGTCGGATCTGTTGCGGGTAGCACAGCCACGGCGGCCGCTGCTGCTCCCGGGCCGGGCAAGGCACCGCCGGGCTGTCGGATGTCAGTCACCAGCAGCCGCCGAGGCCGGAGCATGGTTGCCCCCAGCGGCCTCTGCCGCGCCAGCGCCGGGCTTGCGGCGGCGACGGCGGCGCTTTTTGGGCGCGTCGCCCTGGCCGACCACTTCGCCTTCGGTCACGCTCTCGCCTACCGGCGCGGCACGGTGGTCTGCAGCGTCTTGCCCACTGGGCGAACGGGCGGGTGCGGACGCTGCGCTGCGCGGCACGCGCTTGACGCTCGGTTGCGCCTTCTGGCGAGCCTTCTGCTCTTCGCGCGCCTGGTCCATCAGGTCGTCCCGGCGCTCGTCGTCGGCGGTCTGGAAGTCCTGCCACCACTCGGCCAGGGCTTCGTCCACCTCGCCCACATCGGCGCGCAAACGCATGAAGTCAAACCCCGCCCGGAAACGCGGCTGCATGACCATGCCAAACGGCGTGCTGCCCACGCGCTTTTCAAAGCGCGGCTGCATGACCCAGATCTCGCGCATGTCGGCGGCCAGCTTGCCGCGGCCCGACACATCGCCAATGCGCTTGTCAAACACTTCGTCAATGGCATCCTGCAGCGCGGGCAGCGGGTGCTGGCGTTGGTTCAGGCGCAGCTCCCAGCCAGTGCGTACGTCTTCCCACAGCACGCAGGCAAGCAGGAAGCTCGGTGCCACAGGCTTGCCTTCGTTGACGCGGCGGTCGGTGTCCAGCAGGGCGGCCTTCACAAACGGTGTGTCGGCGCGTTCCACGGCCACGTCCAGCAACGGATAGATGCCGCGGGCCATGCCCAGCTTTCGCAACTGCTCGATGCTGGCCATCGAGTGGCCGGTCTGCAGCAGCTTGAGCATTTCGTCGAACATGCGACTTTGCGGCACATCGGCCAGCAGCGCCTGCGACTGCACCAGCGGGGCCGCGGTCTTGCTGTCGATGGTGAAACCCAGCCCACTGAGCTTGGCCGCAAAGCGCACGGCGCGGATGATGCGCACCGGGTCTTCGCGGTAGCGCGTGGCGGGGTCGCCAATCATGCGCAGCGTCTTTTTCTTCGCGTCCTGGATGCCCTTGTGGTAGTCCACCACAATCTGGCTGACCGGGTCGTAGTACATCGCGTTCACGGTGAAGTCGCGCCGGGTGGCGTCTTCATCCTGCGGGCCCCAGACGTTGTCGCGCAGCACGCGGCCGCTGGCGTCCACGGCATGCTGCATGACCGACAGCTGGGCCTTGCTGGTCTTTTCGTTGCCAGTGACCTGCCCGGCTGCGGCGTTGTCCAGATAGGCACGGAAAGTGGACACTTCAATCACCTCGTGCTCGCGGCCCCGGCCATGCACCACGTGCACGATGCGAAAGCGCTTGCCGATGATGAAGGCGCGGCGAAACAGGCCCTTGACCTGCTCGGGTGTGGCATTGGTGGCCACGTCGAAATCCTTGGGTCGCAGGCCAAGCAGCAGATCGCGCACAGCGCCGCCCACGATGTAGGCCTCATAACCCGCCTGCTTGAGCGTTGCCACCACCTCGGCCGCGCGGCGGTCCACCAGTTCGGGGTTGATGCCATGCACCGTGGCGGGCACCTCTTCGCGCTTGCCGAAATGGGGCTTGCCGCCCGAGGTGCCGGGTGTGGTCTTGCCCATCAGCTTGTCTAGGAACTTCTTGATCATGGATAGGGGGTCGTCAGGGGGCTGCGCACGCGCAGTGGTCAGGCCGCGGCCTGGCTGGCTGGATCGGCAAACAGGTCCAGTATGCGCCAGCCGCGCTCCTGGGCCAGGGCGCGCAGGCGTGGGTCGGGATTGGTGGCCACGGGGTGGTTCACCTTCTCGAGCAGGGGCACGTCGTTCATGGAGTCGCTGTAGAAGGTGCTCTCCACATCATTCCAGCCGAGCTGCCGCTGGGCCAGCCATTGTTCCATGCGGCGTACCTTGCCCTCGCGCATGGTGGGCACACCGTCGATTTCGCCGGTGTACCAGCCGCTGGCGTCGCGCACCAGCTGCACGGCCAACAAGTGCGCCACGCCCAGGGCCTGGGCGATGGGGGTGGTCACGAACTCGTTGGTGGCCGTGACGATCAGCACCTCATCGCCCGCCGCCTGGTGCTGGCGACCCAGGTCCAGCGCCTGAGGCTTGATGACGGGCGAGATGACCTCGCGCATGAACTGCTGGTGCGCCGCCGCTGCGGCTTCGGGCCCGCGCAGACGCACGGCCTCGGTGGCAAAACGCACGTAGTCGTGAACATCGAGCGTGCCCGCCTGGTAGTGGGCATAGAACTCGTCGTTGCGGCGCGCGAACTCGACCGGGTCGTTCCAGCCGATGCGGATGGTGAACTCGCCCCACTCGTAGTCGGAGTCGAGCGGCAGCAGGGTGTGGTCCAGGTCGAAAAGTGCCAAGCGAAGGCGTTCTGTTTGCATTTCAATCATTTACGGTGGTTCGCTTCGACCATGGCCGTTGGAACTGACGCAGCCCAGACCAGCGGCCGCCGCGCAAGGGCCGCCAAGCCGCAAAGGCGGCGCTTCGCTGGCGTGCGCTGGCGGCGTCCCCCTTCCCGAATTGCGCAGCAATTCGAGAGAAGGGGGAAGCGGCGCAGCCGCTCAGGGGGCAGTCCCTCATTTTTCATTCCGATTCGAGCATCGTCTTGAGCAGCGGAATCGTGACGGCGCGCTGGGTACGCAGTGCAAACGCATCAAGCCGGTCCAGCAGCCGCATCAGGCTGCCCAGATCGCGCGAGAAACGGTTGAGCATGTAGTCCATGACGTCATCCCCCAGGAACACGCCGCGTGCGTCGGCCTCCTGGCGCAGCACGGCACGGCGCTCGGCCTCGCCCAGCGGCTGCATCTGGAACACGTGGCCCCATCCCAGGCGGCTGCGAAGGTCATCGCGCAGGGGCAGATCGGCTGGCGGCAGGTTACCGGCGGCCAACACCCAGCGCTGGCTGCCGCTGGTGGGGCTGATGGCGTTGACAAACCAGTTGAAGGCGGTGGCTTGCAGGGCGGTGCTGTACAGGTGGACGTCGTCCATCACCACGGCGGCCCAGTTGTCGTCGAACGCGAGGGGTTCGGCCACGCCGGGGTCGAGCCAGCCCACGCCGCTGCCCTGCTCGCGCAGGGCATGGCGAACGGCCTGCAACAGGTGCGTCTTGCCGCTGCCGGGCTCGCCCCACAGGTAGGCGGGCACGGGCGAGCGTGTCGCCACACTGCTGCCGTCGCCCGCCGCCAGGCGCAGATGCTGCAACGCTGCCTCATTTGGGCCGGCAAAGAACCGGGCCAGCGTGGGGCCCGAGCTCAGGCCGATGTCCAGGGCCAGTTGCTTCATGCGCGGCAGGTGGCGGGCATGAAGCCCCCCGGCACGGTGGATGCAAAAGCGGCGGACATGGGCAGGTTCGGGGTCAGCATCGCAGAAAAAGAAAGAAATAGCCGGGGCGCTGGCCGCATCAACGGCGGGCATCAGCCTTGGGCGGGCTGCGGGCCGATCGTCCTCCGGGCGCCCGGGCTGCGGCGACAATGCTACGGATTTTAGTCTGCCGCCAGCGCCCGGACTGTCCACCCGCCGCTGTACCAACAAGCACCCGCCATGCCCCCTGCCAATCCCGCATCCCGGCGCCTGCCCGGCTCCATCTGGGTCCTGGGCTTTGTGAGCCTGCTGATGGACGTGTCCTCAGAGATGATCCACAGCCTGCTGCCGGTGTTCATGGTGGCCACGCTGGGGGTGAGCATGGTCACGGTTGGCCTGATCGAGGGCGCGGCCGAGGCCACGGCCCTCATTGTCAAAGTGTTTTCGGGCGCGCTCAGTGACTGGTGGGGCCGGCGCAAGCCGCTGGCGGTGCTGGGATATGCCCTGGGTGCCTTGTCCAAACCGCTGTTCGCGCTGGCCACCACGGCGGGCTGGCTCATGACGGCACGACTGATGGACCGCGTAGGCAAGGGCATTCGCGGCGCGCCACGCGACGCGCTGGTGGCCGATATTGCCCCGCCCGGACAGCGCGGCGCAGCCTTTGGACTGCGGCAGTCGCTCGATACCGTGGGCGCGTTTTTGGGCCCGGTGCTGGCCATTGCGCTGATGCTGCTGTGGGCCAATGATTTTCGGGCGGTGTTCTGGGTGGCCGTGATTCCTGCCGTGCTGTGCGTGGTGCTGCTGGTGGTGGGCGTGCGCGAGCCCGATCGTGCGCCGGGCGCCACCCGCACCAACCCCATCCGCCGCGAGAACCTGCGCCGCCTGGGCGGGGGCTACTGGTGGGTGGCGGCGCTGGGCGCAATCTTCGCGCTGGCGCGTTTCAGCGAGGCGTTTGTGGTGCTGCGCCTGCAGCAGGACGGGCTGGCGCTGGCCTGGACGCCGCTGGTGCTGATCGTAATGAACGCGGTGTATGCAGC
>JBKCTS010000496.1:0-16601 GCA_046318695.1 Acidovorax sp. | reverse complement strand
CGGGCGCATCGGGCATCGAAACCGTCAAGGACTACATCGACCCGCTCAATGCATCCCTGCTGGCGGCGCATGGCGCTGGCCGCAATACCGTCCTGATCATCGATGAGGCACAAAACCTTTCGGCCGATGTGCTGGAGCAGCTGCGCCTGCTGACCAACCTGGAGACCAGCGAGCGCAAGCTGCTGCAGATCATCCTGATTGGCCAGCCCGAACTGCGCGCCATGGTGGCCAGCCCCGCGCTGGAGCAACTGGCGCAACGCGTGATTGCGCGCTTTCACCTGGGTGCGCTCAGTCCGCAGGAGACCCAGCAGTACATCGCCCACCGCCTGGCTGTGGCCGGGCTGGCGGGGCCGCTGCCGTTCAGTGCCCGCGCCATGCGCCGGGTGCATGCGCTTTCGGGCGGCATACCGCGGCGCATCAACCTGCTGTGCGACCGGGCCCTGTTGGGCGCCTATGCCGCCGGTGTGCGCGAGGTCTCGGTGGCCATCGTCAACCGCGCCGGGCGCGAAGTGTTCGATCGGTCCGCTGCCTCGGCGGCCGCATCCGCTGCACGCCGCCTGCATGAACGCGTACCGCGCTGGGCTGTGGCGGGTCTGGGTGCCGTGGCTGGCGCTGCGGCCCTGGCGGTGGCGGGCTGGGCGTCGGGTGTGTGGGTGCCCGGCGGCAAGCCCAGCGCGGCATTACCCGCTTCGGCAGCGGCTGCGGCAGCAGCTCCGGCAGCGGCGGCGGCCTCGGTGGCATCCCTGCCTGCGGCTGGAGCGGCCAGCGTTGCTGCCAGCGCGCCCGTTGCAACACCCACGGCGGGCGCCACGGCTTTGCAAAATCCGGCCGATGCGCTGGGGCAGTTTGTGCGCGCCCAGAGCAGTGACGACACCGCCGCATGGCTGGCCCTGGCGGCGGCCTGGGGCGAAAGCGTGCCGGAGCGATCCGACCCTTGCACCAGCCTGCCACGCGCTGGCGTGCGTTGTTACCGCAACCCACGCGCCGGGCTCAACCTGGTGCGCCAACTGGACCGGCCGGTTCTGATCAGTTTGTACCCGGACGATCTCTCCGATGCGCCGGTGTTTGCGGTGCTGCGCCATCTGGACGGCAACCTGGCCACGCTGGAAGGCGTCGGTGGGCGGGTGCGTGTGTCGGTCGAAGACCTGGCCAAGGTGTGGCGCGGCGACATGGCGACTTTGTGGCGCGTGCCCGACGGCATGCCCGACAAGGGCGAGATCACCGACACGGAAGCCGGAACGGCGTGGCTGGATGCCCAACTGGCCAGCCGCGCTGCAGGCGGCGCCGGGCCCGAACGCCGTGCCGTCACGCCGGCCCGGCGGCAGGCCAGCATCCACCGGTTTCAGCGGGCCCCGGGCCTGGTGCCCGACGGCCGCCCCGGACCCCTGACCCTCATGCTGATCAACCGTGCCATTGGCGTGAACGAACCGCGCCTGCGCACCGGAGGCTAGTTTCCCCATGTCCTACATTCTTGATGCCCTGCGGCGCGCCGAAGCGGAGCGCGGCCGCGGCAGTGTGCCCGGCCTGCACAGCCAGACCGTAGCGGCGCATGGCGCTGCCCCGGAGGTCGGGCGGGCACCGTCGGCGCATCCGGCGCTGCTGCTGGGCGGGGCCGTGGCGCTGGCCGCGGCAGCCGCGGCTGCCACCTGGTGGGCGATGCGGGGCCCCGGCGTCGCCCCGGCGTCGCAGGCGGCTGCCGTACCCGCAGTGGCGACCGCGTCTGCCCGCCCGCCCGCGCAGCCGTCGCCGCCAGCGGCCATGCCTGCACCACCGTCCGCCGCTGCACTGCCGACCTTCGACCCTGCCCCCCGGTCGCCCGACTCTGCGGCTGTCATAGCACCCGCTGGGGCGGTGCATCCATCCACATCCCCAACCGAGAAGCGCGCCACTGAAAAGCGGCCTGCCGAAAAACCGCGTGACAAGCCAGCGCCCGATCTGGCAGCCCAGCAGGCCCGGACGCCGGAATCGTCCACCTCAGCGGGTGTATCGCCGCGCCCGCGGCCTCTCGCGCCTGTTCAGGGTGCAGCCTCCAGTGCTTTGCCGGGCCCGCTCACAACGGCCCCGGGCCAGGGTTCCGCCGCCGCGCCGTCCCCCGCCGCCCCGGTGTTTGCGCAGGCCGATCTGCCAGAGGCTATCCGCAGCCAACTGCCGGTGCTCAAGATTTCGGGTGCCACGTATTCCAACAACCCGGCCCACCGCATGGCCATCGTCAACGGCCAGGTGCTGCTCGAAGGTGACCAGGCCGGGCCCGGCCTGGTGCTCGAGCGCGTGGAGCCCAGTCGCACCGTGTGGTCGTTTCGCGGCTACCGCTACGCCGTGGGGTCGCAGTAGGCAAGCGCGCGGCGTGGCCACTGCCCGCCCTCGACCTCGATACGCAGTTCTGATTAAAAAAGACCTTTTGCGCTTGCCTGCATTGATTTTATTGCTATCAAAAAAATAGCGTCTTGGTTGTGACGCTCGCCAAGCCCCTGCCAGCGTTCGATCTGGGGCGACGCGTTGGGGCACCTGCAAAGGCATTTGCACTGGCCATGGATGCGTCGCGCAGCGCACCCAGAGCCAAGGCGCCGGCTGCGGGGCGGCAGCGCGCAGGCTGCGGGAACATCCGGCGGAGATTGGCACTTCTTTGCCTTTCTAACGACAATTGCGACCGTGGTCAGTCCGGGGCTCCGGGTGGCCTCGCTCCACGCACAACGCCCTCCACGTTTCCCCATGAGCCAGGACCTTTCACTGCACCAGCGGCGTCGTCCGCCCTCCGACGACGAGCTCCAGGGCATTCCCTGGCTGCACCTCTTGCAGCCGCCCGAGCGAGCGCGTGCCGTGGCCGCCCTGCTGGTGGGCGATGCCCGCCCGGGCGACTATGTCTGCCGCGTGGGCCGCCCCGTGACCTACTGGTTTGGCGTGGTGGAGGGTCTGCTCAAGATGAGCAGCGATAGCGCGCAGGGGCAGACCATGACCTATGCCGGATTGCCGCCAGGCGGCTGGTTTGGCGAGGGCACGGCCCTCAAGCGTGAGCCTTACCGCTACAACATCCAGGCGCTTCGCAAAAGCGTGGTGGCAGGCTTGCCCATCGACAGCTTCCACTGGCTGCTGGACCATTCCATCGGTTTCAACCGCTTTGTGATGAACCAGCTCAATGAACGGCTTGGCCAATTCATCGCTGCGCGTGAAATTGACCGCATCAACAACCCGGACGTGCGGGTGGCCCGCAGCCTTGCGTCATTGTTCAACCCGTTGCTATACCCGGGCGTGGGCGAGGTGCTGCGCATCACCCAGCAAGAACTGGCGTATCTGGTGGGGCTGTCGCGCCCGCGGGTGAACGAAGCCCTGTCTGCCCTGCAAGCCCAGGGCGTGATTCGCGTCGAGTACGGAGGGCTGCGCGTGCTGGATCTGGTTGCGCTCAGATCCAGCGTGAACTCTGGTTGAACCCGGCCCCCCCAGCCGGGTGCCATACGCGATTGCGCGCCTACATTGGCACGGCTTTCGCCCCGTTCGCACAGGCGAAAACAACGTGAACAGGCTCTAGCCGCGTGGCAGGGCGGGAGAGCGCTTCGAGGCTGCGGCAATCTGGCGACCACCGGCGCTGCGGGCGGGTGCGGGCACGGCGGCGGGCGGCGCGCCCAACCCGCCGAATGGGTCACTGTTGTCACGCTGCAGGCGGAAGGCGTTCACCATGTGGGTGAGACGCCCAGCCTGGTCCTTGAGGCTCTCGGCCGCGGCCGCGCCCTCTTCCACCAGCGCCGCATTTTGCTGCGTCATGTCTTCCAGCACACTCACGGACTGGCTCACGTTGCCAATGCGTTGGCTCTGCTCCTGCGTGCCTGCCGTGATCTCGCCCATGATGTCCGAGACGCGTCGAACCGACAGAACCAAGTCTTCAATGGTTTTACCCGCATGGTTAACCAGGGTGCTGCCTTCTTGCACCTGTTCCACGCTTGCGCCGATCAGGGCCTTGATCTCGCGGGCGGCATTCGCCGAGCGTCCTGCCAGACTGCGCACCTCACTGGCCACCACGGCAAACCCCCGGCCCTGCTCGCCCGCGCGGGCAGCTTCTACGGCCGCGTTCAGCGCCAGGATGTTGGTCTGGAAGGCAATGCCGTCGATGACGCTGATGATGTCAGCAATCTTGCGCGAGCTGGCGCTGATGGTGTCCATGGTGCGCACCACCTGCGAGACCACTTCGCCGCCCCGCGTGGCAGCTTCGGAAGCCGTGGACGCAAGCTGGTTGGCTTGCCGTGCCGAATCGGCGCTGTGCGTGACCGTGCCGGTCAGGTCTGACAGCGCAGAGGCCGCGCTTTGAAGACTGTTTGAAGTGTGTTCGGTGCGCTGGCTCAGGTTCTGGTTGCCCGAGGCTACCTCCGAGCTGGCCACCAGGATGGATTCGGCGGTCTGTCCGATCTCTCCGACCAGTGAGCGCAGCCGTTCCTGCATCGCGGCAATGGCCTCGAGCAGGCGGCCGGTCTCGTCCTGGATGCGAACCTCCACCTGCGAAGTGAGGTCACCGCTGGCGATGCGCTCGGCCACCACCACGGCCCGGCCAATCGGCGCGGTGATGCTGACCGTGATGCGCCACGCGATCAGCACGCCCAGCGCAATGGCCAGCGCGACCAGCAGGCCACCGACCGCGCGGGCGCGGCTTTGCGTTTGCTCGGCAGACAGCGTGGCCTCGGCGTTGATGGTGTTTTGCAACTCGATCAGTTCGCGCAACTTGGCGCGCCAAGCGGTCTCGCTGGGGGCAACGCGCGTCATCAACGCCAGCGTGGCGCTCACCGTATCGCCGTCGTCGATGGCCTTGATGGCTGTAGTGAGCTCCGGCAAGGTCTTGCGGCCCAGGGCCTGTACCTCTTCGAGCAGCTTGAGCTGTTGCGGGGTTGATCCGCCCTTGGTGAGAGCTTCCACCAGTTCGGACTCCTCGCGGGCGTAGTCCTTGATGCTTTTGCCCACGGCCTCGATCTGCTGGCGCGACTGCTTGGCATCGATGTCGTTGAGCATGGCGGCAGACCGGCTCTGGATGCCGATGGCGCTCACGGTCTCGAGCATGCCGTTGATCAGCTTGGACTTCTGCGCGCCTGGCCCGGTAATGAGCTGCATCTGCTCGTGCACCTTACCCAAGGAAAGCTGGCCTACGGCAGCTACGGCTATCAGCAGAATCAGCAGGCATCCAAAACCAAGTCCGAGGCGGCTGGAGATCGAGAGCGATTTGACGGAGGGTAGGGGCATGGGCGGTCCTGTATTAACTAGCGCGCGACTACCGCGAGGGGTCCGGGCAGACCGCCGCATCCTACAGCGGCGCCGAGTTTACTCCGTCCGGTATGCGACGCTGCCTGAGGCAGTTGAGGTGTCGCTCCCCGGATGATTGCATAGACCCAAGAAGGTGCTATTTACTGGCAGATCGCGAGCGGTAGCGCCAGTTGGTGGAAGATCTGCTGGGTCATTCGATGTATGTCCAGGGTGTGACATGAGGCCTGCGCATTTTGGGATGCACAATTTGCATGACCGTTGTAACAAGCAAGGTCGCCAAGCGTCTGGCTTGGTCCACGGGCCAATACCCGACGGAAAACCCGTCCGCCCGTGTCTTGACATTTCAAGGTGTGTTCCAACGCCGGCAGCCGCAGTGTATAAATTGCCATGACGTATCGGGGAGTTTCGAATGGCTGTTCGCGTCCTGTTGTCTGCGCGCCAGTGCGTGTTGTTCGCTGCGAGCCTTGTTGTGGGGTGTGTGCAGGCTGCCGCGCTTGAGATTGATGTGACCGACGCTGCGGGAAAACCACTCTCCGATGCGGTGGTTTTCCTGGAGTCGCCCGAGGCGCGCAGGCTGGTCAAACCGCTGGTCGGCGCCGAGATGGTGCAAGACAGGCGCCAGTTCTTGCCGTCCGTGATGGTGGTGCCCACCGGCACCGAGGTGCTTTTCCCCAACCGCGACAAGGTTCGGCATCACGTGTACTCGTTTTCCCCGGCCAAGAAGTTTGAACTCAAGCTGTACTCGGGCACACCCGCCAACCCGGTGCACTTCGATCAGCCGGGCGTGGTGGTGCTGGGCTGCAACATCCACGATCGGATGGTCGGGTGGGTGGTGGTGGTGGATACCCCGTACTTCGCGCAGTCCGACGCGGTGGCTGGCAAGGCGCGGATTGACGACGTGCCACCGGGCAAGTACACCTTGCGAACATGGCACTCGCGCATGCCAGTGGGCGCGCCTGCGCTTGAGCAGCCGCTGGACGTGGCTGCTTTGGCCGCGAGCCAGGCCACCGTGCGCGTCACAGGACTGCAGCCTTGAACGAGCGATGGCGTTGGGTCCGGGGCAGCCTGATCCTGCGTCTGGTCGGTATATCGCTGCTGTTGCTGCTCATCGTGCAGGCTGCAGGCTTTGGGGTGGTGCGGGCCGGTATCGACCGCAACGCCCGCTCGCAGATCGAGCATGCGCTGGATCTCGACGAGCGCATCTGGCTGCGGCTGCTCGATCAGAACGCAGACCGGCTGCGCCAGGGGTCTGCAATGCTGGCGGCCGACTACGGCTTTCGTTCGGCCGTGAATTCGGGCGACGAGGAAACGATTCAGTCGGCGCTTGAAAACCACGGCAGCCGCATAGGGGCTGCCGTGATTGCACTGCTCGGCACCGATCTCGGCTTGCGCGCGGTCAGCCTTGCCGATGGCATGGAAAGCTTTCCCGTCACCTTGCGCGACGTGGTGCCGCCCCTGGCCGAGGAGCCCTGGGGCAGCCAGATTGCGGTCATCGGCGGGATGCCCTACCAGTTTGTCATGGTGCCCATGCGGGCGCCGGTGATGCTGGGATGGGTGCTGATGGGGTTTCCCATCAGCCAAATGCTGGCAGACGAGATGCACCAGCTCATGTCCGTGCATGTGGTCTTGTCCGTGCATGGGGCTGGCGCCAGCGCAGGGCTGCCAGTGAGCACGCTGCCGGAGGCGGCGCTCGCCAAGCTCAAGGAGCAGGGCATCAAAGCCGACTCGCTGGTCACGCCAGCGGGAACCCTGCTGGCGCGGGATGTCCGGCTGATCGGTGCGGGCAAGGACACCGATGTGCGCACGCTGCTGCTGCGGTCCGTGGACGAGGTGGTGGCACCCTACCGCCAGTTGCAGGTGCTCCTGGCCATGATCACCGCGGCGGGTCTGGCGCTGTTTTCCCTGGGTACAGGCCTGGTGGCGCAGTGGGTGACCATTCCGTTGCGTTCGCTGCTCAAGGCCACCCAGCGCCTGTCCCGGGGGGAATACGACGTGCCGCTAGAGCACATCGGGCGCAAGGATGAGATCGGGAATCTGGCCCGTTCGTTCGACCAGATGCGCGTGGCCATTGGCAGCCAGCAGCACGAGATCCTGCGGCTGGCCTACTGGGACCGCCTGACGGGTCTGCCCAATCGTGAACGGTTCCGGGAGGCCATCGTCCAGGCCATGGGCGGCCAGGACGGGGCAGTGCAGCCGCTGGCAGTTCTGACGCTGGACCTGGACCGGTTCAAGCACGTCAACGATGTGCTGGGCTATGCCTATGGCGACCGTCTGTTGCAGGCCGTTGCCGACCGGCTTCGCACGCAGGTTCCTTCCGAGGGCGACATGGTGGCGCGCCTGGGTGGCAATGAATTCGCCGTGCTGCTGCGTGGGGCGACAGCGGACACGGCATTGGTGGCTGCGAAAAAGATCCTCCATGCGTTTGAAGACCCGCTGGAGCTGGAAGATCAGACGGTGGATCTGAGTGCCGGTATCGGCATCGCCTGCTGGCCTGCCGATGCAACCGACGCCGATGCGTTGCTGAGCTATTCAGAAATCGCCATGTATGCCGCCAAGCATCAGCTCAACGGCGCTCTGCGGTACGACGCATCGTTCAACCTTGCGAGTACGCAGACCCTTTCGCTGCTCACCGAGTTGCGCCGCGCCGTCGAGCACGACGAGTTGCGCCTGTACCTCCAGCCCAAGGTGCCTCTGCAGGCCACAGGCACCATTGCCGCAGAAGCCCTGGTGCGGTGGCAGCATCCGCAGCGCGGGCTGGTGCCGCTGATGCAGTTCATTCCATTTGCCGAGCAGACGGGTTTTGTGCGGCAGTTGACTCTGTGGATGTTTGAAGCTGTGGCGCGCCTGCTGGCGGATCATCCCGTGCAGCTTGGAAGGCTGCGCGTGTCGGTGAACCTGTCGACCCGCGACCTTCTCGACCCTGATCTGAGCAACCGCCTTGCCGGCATTTTGTTGCGCCATGGCGTCAACACCAGTGCGTTCTGTCTGGAAATCACCGAGAGCGCGATCATGGACGACCCACAACGCGCCGAAGCCATGCTCAATCGTCTGTCAGAGCAGGGTTTTAAGCTGTCCATCGACGATTTCGGGACGGGGTATTCCTCGCTGGCGTACCTCAAGCGCTTGCCAGTCGATGAGCTCAAGATCGACAAATCCTTTGTGATGGGCATGGCCAAGGGCGACGATGACGCCATGATCGTGCGCTCCACCATCGACCTGGCCCACAACCTCGGATTGACGGTGGTGGCCGAGGGTGTGGAGACGGCCGATATCCTGGAGCAGTTGCGCAGACTTTCCTGTGATGAAGCGCAGGGCTACCACATTGCGCGGCCCTTGCCGGTAAATGATTTTTTGGTCTGGTGTGCAGACGCTGAAGCCGCAGCCTGACCAGGGCCTGTTCGCCCCATGTTTGCCAGTGCGAACGCCGCCCCGGCAGCGCTGGGTTTCGGGCGCCGGGCGGCGGTGTTGATGCGGTCGGTCGCAGGCAGTTGTGCAGAGCTTCCTTAGGCTGCAGGCGAAAATACACGCAATGCCCACTTCCTCACCCCGCCCGCCGTCTGGCCACGCCGCCCCTACCGCCAGTGACGGGCCTGCGTCCGGCCCGGCACCTGCCCCTCGGGCGGTGCTTAGGCGCCCTGTGCTCGCTCCCAAGTCAGCGCCCACGCGGCCCGCCCCACCGCCCCGCCCGTCGCGGGCTCCAGCGCCCACGGGTTATCGCACGGCAACGGCTGGCTTTGTGGCGCCTGTTCGCCAGGCTCCTGCGCGGGCGCCCGCACCCCCGAACCCCAACGGCCTGCCCACATCCCGCCTGAACAAGCGCATGGCGGAACTGGGCCTGTGCTCGCGGCGCGAGGCAGACGACTGGATCGCGCAAGGCTGGGTCAAGGTCAATGGGCAAGTGGCCGAGATGGGGGTGCAGGTGTTGCCCACCGACCGCATCGAGGTCGACCGGGTGGCCCAGGGTTTGCAAGGGCAACGCGTCACCATCTTGCTGCACAAGCCTGTGGGCTACGTGAGTGGCCAGGCCGAAGATGGGCACACGCCTGCCGTAGCGTTGATCAACCCCCGCACCCACTGGCGTGAGGACCCCAGCCGCCAGCGTTTTTCGCCACCGCAGCTGCGCGGGCTGGCGCCTGCCGGGCGGCTGGACATCGACTCGGTGGGCCTGCTGGTGCTGACGCAGGACGGCCGTGTGGCACGCCAGCTGATCGGTGAGGATTCCACCGTGGACAAGGAATACCTGGTGCGCGTGCAGTACGGCGAGGTGGCCACCAACGTGCAGGCGGCCTTCCCGGCCCAGCAGCTCGCCCGGCTGTGCCATGGCCTCGCGCTCGATGGGCAGCCGCTCAAGCCCGCCAGGGTCGAGTGGCAAAACCCGGAGCAACTGCGGTTTGTCCTCACCGAGGGCAAGAAGCGCCAGATCCGGCGCATGTGCGAGCTGGTGGGCTTGAAAGTGGTGGGGCTCAAGCGCATCCGTATCGGCCGCGTGACCCTGGGCAACCTCCCGGTGGGCAGTGGCGTTACCTGGCCGCGCATGAGCACTTTTGAGGGCGCTGCCACGACCGTCCGCCCGCTTGCGGAAAACCCCTGCCCAGATTCTGCCGAGCGGAGCCTGCATGCCCCCACCCAAACCCCGCAAGTCCGGTAGCCAGGCGGGTCGCGAGCCGGGCCGTGCGGGCACTCCCTCGGACGCCGCAGGCCCGGGCTTGCTTGCCCAGCTGCGCGCCTCTGACCTGCGTGGCGTGGCGCGGCTGGCCGCGCAGGCCACGGTCGGCGTCAGCCGGGTGGTCGAGGGCGTGCACCAGGCCGTGCTGGGCACCATGGGGCTGCCGGGAGGCGACCAGCCCGCGAGCACGCGCGGCCTGACGGGGTTGGTGTACCGGAGCGTGCGCGGCGTGACGCACCTGGTGGACGCGGGCCTGCAGGCAGGGCTGGCCCGTCTCGAACCATTTTTTTCGGCGCTCGACGACCCCAAACCTGTGCAGTGGGAGCGTGAGGCCGTGCTGGCCGCGCTCAACGGCGTGATGGGCGACCGGCTGGAACGGGACGGCAACCCCCTGTGCACGCGCATGGGCCTGTACCAGCGCGGGCTGCCGTTGGATACCAAGGCGCTGGCCGATGCGGGCACCGCATCCGGCAAGCTCCTGGTCATGGTGCACGGGCTGTGCATGAACGACCTGTCTTGGCACCAGGGCGGCCACGATCACGGAGCGTTCCTGTCTCGCGAACGTGGCTACACCCCGGTCTACCTGCGCTACAACACGGGCCTGCACACATCGGTCAACGGGGCAGCGTTTTCGGATTGCCTGGATGCGCTGGTTGCGTGCTGGCCCGTTGCGGTGACTGAAATCGCCATCGTGGCCCACAGCATGGGTGGGCTGGTGGCGCGCAGCGCCTGCCATCATGCGGCGACTGCATCCCGGCACGATGGGGGCAACAGCGGCGGCCAATGGCTGCCGCTGCTGCGCCACCTGGTGTTTCTGGGCACACCGCACCATGGCGCGCCGCTGGAGCGTGCAGGCCAATGGGTTCACGTGCTTCTGGGCCGTTCGGACTATTCGCGACCGTTTGTCCGGCTGGCCAGCCTGCGCAGTGCGGGCATCACCGACTTGCGCTATGGTCACGTCCTTGACTCGGATTGGGAGGGGCGTGACCGCTTTCGCAAGGAGCCCGACCGCCGCACGCCCGTTGCGCTCCCAGAAGGCGTGGCCTGCTACGCTGTCGCGGCCTCGCTGCCATCACGGCACAACGCGGCCACGGAGGCACTGCTGGGCGACGGCCTGGTGCCGCTGCGCAGCGCCCTGGGCGTGCATGATGACCCGGCACGCACGCTGGGCTTTTTGAAATCACGGCAGGCTGTTTTCTACCGTCTGGGCCATCTGGCCCTGTTGGGCGACGCAGGCGTGGCACGGCAAATGGCCCGCTGGCTGGCCCCGCGCAGGCCCAAAACATAATGGCCAGCCGACGGGTGGGCGGTTTTTTCCAGGCCGATGGCATTGCGCCAGCCCCTAGCGCGGATACCATCTCAGGGTTGGGATGAGACTGAGCCGAATAACAGGAGAGAAATGTGAGCGTCGTTAAATACCGACTGGTGACCCGCAGCGACTTTGACGGGCTGGTGTGCGCCGTGCTGCTCCATGAGATGAATCTCATTGACGAGATCACCTTCGTGCACCCCAAGGACATGCAGGACGGCAAGATCGTCATCACCGACCGGGACATCACCACCAACCTGCCGTATGTGCCGGGCGCGCACCTGGTGTTTGATCACCACGAAGCGGAAACCGTGCACAACTCCGGCCGGCGGGATGAAAACCACATCATCGAAGCGCAGGCCCCTTCCGCTGCACGGGTGGTCTACAACTATTACGGGGGCAAGGCGGCGTTTCCGCGCATCACCGACGAAATGATGGCGGCGGTCGACCAGGCAGACTCGGCCAACTACTCCCGCGAAGACATCCTGAACCCACAGCGCTGGGTGTTGCTGAACTACCTGATGGACGCGCGCACGGGGCTGGGCCGTTTCCGCGATTTCCGCATCAGCAACTATGCGCTGATGATGGATCTCATCCAGTACTGCCGCAACCGCTGCATCGAAGACATCCTGCAGCTGCCCGACGTGCAGGAACGCATCAAGCTGTACCGTGCGCATGCACCCCAGGCCCAGGAGCAGCTGCGGCGCTGTGCCATCGGTATCGGCGAGCTCGTCGTGCTCGATCTGCGCGAGGAGGAGACCATCTGGGCCACCAACCGGTACATGATTTACGCGCTGTTCCCGCAGTGCAATATTTCCATCCACGTGCTGTGGGGGCTGCAAAAGCAAAATACGGTGCTGGCCGTGGGCAAATCCATCCTGGACCGAAGCAGCAAGACGCATGTGGGCAACCTGTTGCTCGAATTTGGCGGCAGAGGCAATGCAGCCGCAGGCAACTGCCAGGTGGCCAATGACAAGGCGGATCTCGTGCTGCAGTCGCTGGTCAAGCGCATCACCTCAGCACGCTGACCGCCGCTCGGCGCGCGCATCCGCAGGCGCCTGGCCGCAGCGATGCGCAGCCCCACCCCCTTGAGATCGCGACCGGCGCCCCTATGTCAGGGGCGTTGTCTTTTGTTCGCACTGTTCGCACTGTTCGCACTGTTTGTACCACCCGCACGTCAAAAACCATGAGCAAGCAAACCCTGTCTTTCCAGGCCGAAGTGGCCCAACTGCTGCACCTTGTCACCCATTCGCTGTATTCCAACCAGGAGATCTTCCTGCGCGAGCTGATCTCCAATGCGTCGGACGCCTGCGACAAACTGCGCTTTGAAGGCCTGAACAATGCCGCCCTTTTTGAAGACGCGCCCAACCTGGAAGTGCGCGTCACCTTCGACAAGGCCGCCAAGACCCTCACCATCACCGACTACGGCATTGGCATGAGCCAGCAGGAAGCCATTGACCACCTGGGCACCATCGCCAAGAGCGGCACAAAGGACTTCATGGGTCAGCTCAGTGGCGACCAAAAGCAGGACGCCCAGCTCATCGGCCAGTTCGGCGTGGGCTTTTATTCCGGCTTCATCGTGGCGGACAAGATCACTGTCGAGTCGCGCCGCGCGGGCCTCAAACCTGAAGAGGGCGTGCGCTGGGTGAGCGGCGGCACGGGCGACTTCGAGGTGGAAACCATCACTCGCGCCGGGCGTGGCACCAGCGTCATCCTGCACCTGCGCGAGGACGCCGAGGAATACCTCAACGCCTGGAAGCTCAAGCAGGTCATCGCCAAGTATTCCGACCACATCAGCCTGCCCATCCTGATGGAAAAGGAAGAGTGGAAAGACGGCGAGCTGATCAACCCGGGTGACGAAAACGGTGGCCGCCAGCCCGGCGGCATGGTCAAGACCGGCGAGTGGGAAACCATCAACAAGGCCAGCGCCCTGTGGACGCGCCCCAAGAAGGACATCACCGACGAGCAGTACACCGACTTCTACAAGGCCATCAGCCATGACCACGAAGCCCCGCTGACCTGGTCGCACAACCGGGTGGAGGGCAACACCGAGTACACGCAACTGCTGTACATCCCCGGCAAGGCACCTTTTGATTTGTGGAACCGCGACAAGAAGGCGGGCGTGAAGCTCTATGTCAAGCGCGTGTTCATCATGGACGATGCCGAAGCGCTGATGCCCACCTACCTGCGCTTTGTGAAAGGCGTGATCGATTCGAGCGACTTGCCGCTGAACGTGAGCCGCGAACTGCTGCAGGAGAGCCGCGACGTGCGCGCCATCCGCGAAGGCAGCACCAAGCGCGTGCTGAGCATGCTGGAAGACCTGGCCAGGCACGACAAGCACACCGCCGGTGAAGGTGCCGACGGCGTGACGGATGTGGTGAGCGAGGAAGACAAGGCCAAGGAAGGCCAGTACACCAAGTTCTACGCCGAGTTTGGCGCGGTGCTGAAAGAAGGCCTGGGCGAGGACTTTGGCAACCGCGAACGCCTGGCCAAGCTGCTGCGCTTTGCCAGCACCACCAGCGACACCGTGAGCGTGGGCTTTGCCGACTACAAGGCCCGCATGAAGGAAGGCCAGGAGGCGGTTTACTACATCACCGCCGAAACACTGGCCGCCGCCAAGAACAGCCCGCAGCTTGAGGTCTTCAAGAAGAAGGGCATCGAAGTGCTGCTCATGACCGACCGCGTGGACGAGTGGGCGCTGAACTACCTGCGCGAGTTTGACGGCACCCCGCTGCAAAGCGTGGCCAAGGGTGCGGTGGACCTGGGCAAGCTGCAGGACGAAGCCGAAAAGAAGGCCGCAGAAGAAGCCGCCGAAGCCTTCAAGCCCTTGCTGGCCAAGCTGAAAGAGGCCTTGAAGGACAAGGCCGAAGACGTGCGCGTGACCACCCGTCTGGTCGACTCGCCTGCATGCCTGGTGGTGCAGGATGACGGCATGAGCACCCAGCTGGCGCGCCTGCTCAAGCAGGCCGGGCAGGAGGCACCGCAGACCAAGCCCGTGCTGGAGGTCAATGCAGAGCACGCGCTGGTCAAGAAGCTCGAGGGCAGCGTGCACTTCCATGACCTGGCCCACATCCTGTTCGACCAGGCCCTGCTCGCAGAAGGCGGGCTGCCGCAAGACCCGGCGGCGTATGTGCGCCGCGTGAATGCGTTGCTGGTCTGATTCAAACGAAAAGGCCTGGTAGCCGTCGATAAATCATCGTCTGTTGCCATAAAAAAGGAAGCATCAAACCCCTGGCGGGCATATCCATGCCGCCAGGGGTTTTTTTCTTGCCGTTTTCATGCCTGCGCCACGCGCGGTCGAGAATGTAGCTGTTGCCCAACGCGTTCCGGGCGCAAACGTGAACGATTGCTGTTTGCCGGATTACACTGCGGCCGCCGACGAATGCGCAATTCGCCTCTGCCCCGGGACGGGTCCCGGAGCGGTTCAGGCCTGCCACGCGTTTCCATCCCGCCTCGCTGACCAGCCAGCCAGGGCCTTGGTAGGGTTGCGGCATGGCCGCCCGCACGAGCCATTCGTCAGAGGAGAACCCCATGCCCTATCGACTGACGCGATCATGGTGGCGCGCTTTCGCGCCGCCGCATGCGCCGGCCCGCAGCCAGGTCTTGCAGCAGCACAGCGCGGTGGCGGTGCGCCGCAGCGCCGTGCGGCGCTTGCGCTGGCTGCTGCTGGCCAGCAGCCTGTTTGCCGGCGCCGCTATGGCGCAGTCAGCCGACCTGGTGATCAACCACTCCGATTCGCCCGACCCCGGGCCTGCTGGTGGCATCTTCACGTACACGCTGCGCATCGACAACAATGGCCCCGATGCCGCCACCGGCGTCACATTGACTGACACCATTCCGGCGGGCTCCACGTTTGTGGGTGTGAGCACCACGGCCGGCTCGTGCAGCGAGTCCGGTGGCGTGGTGAACTGCGCGCTGGGCAACATTCCCTTCAATTCGAACCAGACGGTCACCATCCGCGTGCGGCTGCCCTCGGCCGGAGTGTGGGTCAATACCGCCACCGCCAGCGCTACCACCTCCGACCCCAACTCCAGCAATAACGTCAACAACACCCAGTTCACCACCGCCACGCAGGCAGCCGACCTCGCGCTGGTGGCGACACCCTCGACGACCAGCGTGGTCGCGGGGGAGGCTTACAGCTACGCGCTGCTGGCCACCAACAACGGCCCCGACGCGGCCGATGGCAGCCAGCGCATCACCTTCACCGTGCCCGCCGGCGCCTCCATCACGGCCACGCCCACGGGCACCGGCTGGTCGTGCACGCCGTCGGGCGGCTACCCGCTGAACACCGGCACCATCACCTGTGTGCGCGCAGGGACCCTGGCCAACGGCGCATCGGCCGCCGTGCTGACGGTGCCCGCCGTGGCCAACGTGAACGGCACCGTGACCGCCGCGTTCGCTGTCGATGGTCTCAAGCCCGACAACTCGGCCATGCCGGACGGCAACACCGCCAACAACACCGCCACGGCGGACGTGACATCCACCGCGGGCGCCGACGTGTCCATCACCAAGTCCGCCGACGCCTCCAACGTGGCCGTGGGCGACACCGTGGTTTACACGCTCACGCCGCGGCTCAACGGCGGCGTCTCGCTGGCTGGCCGGCTTGTCACGGTGACGGACACGCTTGGCGCGGGGCTGACCTTCGTATCCGCCGTGGGCACGGGCTGGATCTGCGACGCCACCATCACGTGCACGCGCTCTGAATACACTGGCGCCAACTTCACCAACATGCCCACCATCACGGTGACCGCCATCGCGGCGAGCCCCGGCGCGCTGGGCAATACGGCAGTCATTAGCACCGCGCTGCCCGATCCGGTGCCCAACAACTCGGCCAGTGTGAACGTGACCGCCAGCAATGACGCGGACATGCGCCTGACCAAGACGGCCAACAACAACCCTGTGGTGCCCAACGTGCCGTTCACCTACACGCTCACGGCGCGCAACCTCGGACCGCTGGCCGTGCCTGCCGGCCAGCCCATCACCATCTCCGACGTGGTGCCGGCTGGCGTGACGCTCAGCAATCCGCTCACCGCAACGGGCTGGACTTGCGACGCGCTGCCATTTGTTGGCAACGGCGTGGGCACCTGGGGCTGCACACGCGCCACCGGCCTGAACGCCAACACCGATGCGCCCGCCGTGACGGTGTCCGCCGTGCTCACCGGCGCTGGAACCGCCACCAACAACGCCTGCGTCGCCCTGGGCGCTGGGCTTCGCACCGATAGCAACTCCTCCAACGACTGCGTGGGCGTGGCCGTGACCGCCACCTCGACAGGTGCCGACCTGCGGGTGCTCTCCAAGACCGCGGCTCCCAATCCCGTGGTCGCGGGGCAGGACCTGACCTATGTGATCACCGTGGACAACGCCGGCCCCGACGCGGCCAGCAATGTG
>JBKCTS010000495.1:0-4060 GCA_046318695.1 Acidovorax sp. | reverse complement strand
GGCTTTCAGGGCAATTTTATGGGGTCTTGAATGCGCCATGAGTTTTGGTCAAGGGGGGCTTATGATCGTGCGATCATAGTCGCCAAAGCGACTTTGACAAAGACGGCTAAAATTGTCATTTGTGAGAAAGTGTCAACACAGTAGAGGTTGCCTTTGCAGTCAGAGATATTTTTCGAGTCTTAATTAAAAAGTTTTATTAGGCGGATTTATTATCGATACGCGAAATAAGCAATTTTAATTTTATGTATTGGCCGCCAAATTTTTGGCGTGCTTAAATTTTATAGTTTTCACTTGAGATTCATACTATGAGTTCAATTAGCGGCATAGGTTTCGGTAGTCAAAATTATCCTGCTTCCCTTCCGTCTGTAGCCCTTCAGGTTGACCCTCCACCTGTTTACGACCCGCCAGTGGATCCACCGCCGGTCAATCCACCGCCCGTCAATCCACCGCCGGTCAATCCACCGCCGGTCAATCCACCGCCGGTCAATCCCAACCCTGCCGATCCAAAGCCTGCCGATCCAAAGCCTGCTGATCCAAAGCCTGCTGATCCAAAGCCTGCTGATCCAAAGCGTCCCGATCCAAAGCCTGCTGATCCACCGCCTGTCCCTCCAAAGCCTGTACCTGTCAAAAAAGGTTTCACGGTCGATGGACCGAGTCCTGAATTCGGTAATTTGAATCGGTCCGGCGGCTTTAGCGGTGGACTCGGTGTTCCTGTTGGGGGGGAGAATTACCGTAAAATTCCTGAAGGTCAGATTACTTTTTCAGTACCCATGTCGGGAAATGGTAATGGCACCACAGGATATATTGACGTCCGTGTTCGCGCCCTGGGAACTGCCCCGTTGGGAAGCGTCAATTTTGGTGTCAATCAACCTCTGTTTGGTGATCCAACTGGACGCCCTGATCGTGCTAGTCTTTCTGTCAACCTGATTCCGCTGACCGTTGGGGGCGGAGAAAATGGGATGGTTCTCGGTGGAACGATAGGGGCGAACGCTAGGCTTCCGCTCAATTCCAGCGGTATGTCAAGCATTTCTGCTGGCGTCAACGGAACCGTAAATTATCTTAATGGTGCTCCTGGTGCCGAAGCGACGATTCGGGCCAATTTCAAAGTAGGTACTTTGCCGGGTTTTGGTGATTTAGACTTGGTTGTAGGCGGGACGCGGGGAGTGGCTCAAGGCCAGGCCCCCTCTACACTGGTTTTTGTTAACCTCCAATCACGAGCCGGTAAATCTGCTCCAACTCCTTACGAGGTGGTCACTGAAACGGAAGTGATTTCACCAAATACTACTAAAACAACCTCTATTGGTAATGTTGTTTTAAATAATCCCGGTCAACAGGAGAACCTGAGGCCTGGAGTTCCATTGAACAATTTGACGCCTGCTGACTCAACTTCAAAACCGCTTTATACCGTGCAGCGTAGGGAAGAATCCACATCGACTGTTGATGGTGTGAGTTATCGTTATCGGGTCGCGTATGACGCCAATCCTCTAGATGACAAGCCTGGATTGGCGGTTGATTTTATCAGCAATCAACGACTTGATGAGGCGAGCATTGAAAGCCTCAGGAGGACAGTGCGTGCGGCTGCTAGTTTGAAAAGCGCGCCCGAATCTGAAGAATATTTAGCTCGCAAGGGTTTTACGAACCTTCAGGCTTTGCCGTTGAACCCTCAACTCAATGATGCGATCGAGAGTTTCAAGCAAATCAGAACTCCGACAAACTATCAAGAGATTGTGACCAATCTTGGTACCATTTTTATCAGTCAAGATGGTCAATCGATCCGCATTAATACAAATGAGCTGAGTTTGCCGCCAGGTCAAAATCCTACCCTCGAGGAGCGGATGGCTGTGTTCAATCGTTCAACCGAGGTAACCGATCCCAAAGAGTTACAAATGTACCGCGAGATCGTATTCCAGGCATTCCAACAATATAGGGTCTTGAATGGTCAGTACCCCCAGCCATCTGGCATTCCTCTTGACAATGGAACAAACGGTCGTCGCCCGACTTTTTGAACGATGAGATAACGGGAGGGGTATGGAGCGCCCTCAGGTGCCGCCAACATACGGATTGCTGCGGCGCTCCCGCCCGAACGTGCTCTCTGGGCCGTGGCCGGGGATGAACACCGTCTGGTCGCCCATGGGCCACAGGCGCTGGGTGATGCTGTCGATGAGCTGCTGGTGGTTGCCCTGCGGGAAGTCGGTGCGGCCGATGCTGCCGGCAAACAGCACGTCGCCCACAAACGCCCGATCAATCTGTGGCGCGTGAAACACCACATGGCCGAGCGTGTGCCCGGGGCAGTGGCGCACCTTGAGTGTCTCGTTGCCAATTTGCACCGTATCGCCATCGGCCAGCCAGCGCGTGGGCGTGAAGTGCTGCGCTGGCGGAAAGCCGAACATCGCGCTCTGCTGGGGCAGACCGTCAATCCAGAACTGATCGCCCGGGTGTGGGCCGATGATGGGCAGCGACAGCCGCTGTGCAAGCTCGCCCGTGCCGCCCGCATGGTCGATGTGGGCGTGCGTCAGCCAGATCTGTTCGAGCTTGAGGTCCAGGCGTGCGATCTGGGCCAGCAGGGTGTCCAGGTCGCCGCCCGGGTCCACCACGGCGGACTGGTGGGTGGCGTCACACCAGACGATTGAGCAGTTTTGCTGGAAGGCGGTGACAGGAATGGTGAGGTAGCGGAGCATGCGGCGGGCGGGATGGGTCGGTGCAACAACCCGCATATTCTGTCGTGGGTTCTCAGGGGGGGCGCGCGGCGATGGCAGCGCGGGGTCGTCATAGATTGGTCGCGGCGGTCACCTGGGCCATGTCGGTCAGGCCCAGCAGAACCTTCTCGATGCCGTCCTGGCGCAGGGTGTGCATGCCTGCATTGAGCGCCAGGTGGCGCACTTCGGATGCGGGCGCGCGGTGGCGTATGGCCTGGCGGATCGGCTCGTCGCTCATCATGAGCTCGTGAATACCCAGGCGGCCGTGGTAGCCCAGACCATCGCAGGTCGCGCAGCCCGCGTGGCGCCACAGATGCACGTGGCCTTCAGCGTCGCCGTACTCCTGCCGCCAGCGCTGCACCTGGGCCGCCTGTACATCAGCGGTGTTGTGGGTGCCGCTTTCCAGGTACTGCGAGGCCAGTTCCATCAGCGTGCCGTCGTCAGCCACCGTGGCCGTGCGGCAGGCGCTGCACAGGCGGCGCACCAGGCGCTGGGCCAGGATGGCCAGCAGCGAATCGGAAAAGTTGAACGGATCCAGCCCGATCTCCAGCAGCCGCGCGATGCTTTCCGGTGCCGAGTTGGTGTGCAGGGTGGACAGCACCAGATGCCCTGTGAGCGAGGCCTCGATGGCCACGCGCGCGGTCTCCTCGTCGCGCATCTCGCCGATCATCACCACGTCCGGGTCGGCGCGCAAAAAGGTGCGCATGGCCGCGGCGAAGGTCCAGCCGATGCGTGGGTTGACCTGCACCTGGCGCAGGCCTTCCTGCGTGATCTCGATGGGATCTTCGGCCGTCCAGATTTTGCGGCCAGCGGTGTTGATGTCGCTGATCACCGAGTGCAGCGTGGTGGTCTTGCCGCAGCCCGTGGGGCCGCACACCAGCACCAGGCCATAGCTTTTTTGGACCACCGCGCGCAGGGTGGTCAGGTTGACCGGGCTCAGCCCGATACCATCGAGCGGCAGCGGCTTGGCACCGGCCAGCAGGCGCAGCACCACATCTTCCAGGCCACGCGAGGTGGGCACCGTGACCACGCGCAGATCCACCTGCGGGCCACCAAAGCGCGCAAAGTCGATCTTGCCGTCCTGGGGCTTGCGGTGCTCAGAGATGTCCAGGCCCGCCATGATCTTGATGCGCGCCACCATCGCAAAGCGGTAGCGTGCGGGCAGCTCCAGGTAGGGCTTGAGGTCCCCGTCGATGCGCAGGCGCACGCGCACGTCCTTCGGTGCGGGCTCGGTCTCGATGTGGATGTCCGAGGCACGGTGGCTGATGGCCTCCTCGATCAGTGAGTTGATGAGCCGCACCAGCGTGTTGTCCGCTTCGCTGATCACATCGGCGTGTTCGGCGTTGGCCTCTGGCTGCGCGCTG
>JBKCTS010000494.1:0-5002 GCA_046318695.1 Acidovorax sp. | reverse complement strand
CCAGGAACTGCAGCAGCAGTATCTCAAGGAAGCCCAGGAACTGTGGGCACAGGGTCTTCAGGGTAAAGCCGAGGTCAAGGACCGCCGCTTTGCCGGCGAGGGCTGGGCCAGCAACCCGGTAGCGGCTTTTTCAGCGGCGGCCTACCTGCTCAACGCCCGCACCCTGATGGGGCTGGCCGACGCGGTCGATGCCGACGAAAAAACCCGCGCCCGGATACGCTTTGGCCTGGAGCAATGGATGGCAGCCATGGCCCCGAGCAATTACCTGGCCTTCAACGTCGAGGCGCAGAAAAAGGCGATTGAGACCAAGGGCGAGAGCATTGCCAAGGGCATGCAAAACCTGCTGCACGACATCCACCAGGGCCATGTGTCCATGACGGACGAAAGCCTCTTTGAGGTGGGCCGCAATGTGGCCACCACCGAAGGCGCGGTGGTGTATGAAAACGAACTTTTCCAGTTGCTCGAGTACAAGCCGCTGACCGCCAAGGTGTACGAGCGCCCGTTCCTGCTGGTTCCACCGTGCATCAACAAGTACTACATCCTTGACCTGCAGCCCGACAATTCGCTCATCCGCTATGCCGTGGAGCAGGGCCAGCGCACCTTTGTGGTGAGCTGGCGCAACCCGGATGCCTCGCTGTCCCACAAGACCTGGGACGACTACGTCGAAGGTGGCGCGATGGCTGCGGTGGATGTGGTGCAGAAGATCACGGGCGCAGAGCAGATCAACGCTTTGGGCTTTTGCGTGGGCGGCACCATCCTGAGCAACGCCCTGGCGGTGTTTGCAGCCCGCGGTGAAGAACCCGTGGCCAGTGCCACCTTCCTCACCACGCTCATCGACTTCACCGACACGGGCATCCTTGATGTGTTCATCGACGAGGCATTCGTCAAGTTCCGCGAAATGCAGATGGGCAAGGGCGGGCTGATGAAGGGCCAGGACCTGGCCTCGACCTTCAGCTTTTTGCGCCCGAACGATCTGGTGTGGAACTATGTGGTGGGTAACTACCTCAAAGGCGAGACCCCGCCCCCGTTCGACCTGCTGTACTGGAACAGCGACAGCACCAACCTGCCTGGCCCTTTCTACGCGTGGTATCTGCGCAACTTCTACCTCGAAAACAAGCTCGTGCAGCCTGGCGCCCTCACGGTGTGCGGCGAAAAGCTCGACCTCAATCAGCTGACCCTGCCCGTGTACATCTATGGCTCGCGCGAGGACCATATCGTGCCCGCCGCAGCGGCGTATGCCTCGACCCAGGTGCTGCCGGGCAAGAAGCGTTTTGTGATGGGCGCATCGGGCCACATCGCCGGCGTTATCAACCCGCCCGCCAAGGGCAAGCGCAGCCACTGGATCCGGACCGACGGCAAATTCCCTGCCACGCTGGACAAATGGCTGGCGGGCGCCACGGAGCATCCCGGCAGCTGGTGGACAGACTGGTCCGATTGGCTCAAGAGCCATGCAGGCAAGCAGATTGCCGCGCCCAAAGCCTACGGAAAGGGCGCAAAATTCAAAGCCATCGAACCGGCTCCTGGCCGCTACGTCAAGCAAAAGGCCTGAAACGGCGCTGGCGCTGGCGCGGGGAGATCGTGCGCGCGTTGTCAGCGCCGCGGTATCCCCAACGCCCGGGCAGCGCTTGCAGCGGCTGACAATGCGCCCGGCGTCTCAAACCTTTCGATGTGGCATCCATCACGCATACGCAGTCTCACGTACAGCCGTCGCTGCGAAAATCACGCAATTGAACTTCTTCCAACCATAAGGACCATCCCATGCAAGACATCGTCATCGTTTCGGCTGCCCGTACCGCAGTGGGTAAATTTGGCGGCGCGCTCGCCAAGGTGCCGGCCACTGAGCTGGGCTCCATCGTCATTCGCGAAGCCATTGCCCGCGCCGGCCTGTCAGACGCGCACGTGGGCGAAGTCATCATGGGGCAGGTGCTGACCGCGGGTGTGGGCCAAAACCCCGCGCGCCAGGCGTCGATGAAGGCGGGTGTTGCCAAGGAAACCCCGGCCCTGACCATCAACGCCGTGTGCGGCTCGGGCCTGAAGGCCGTGATGCTGGCGGCCCAGGCCGTGGCCTGGGGTGACAGCGAGATTGTGGTCGCCGGTGGCCAGGAAAACATGAGCCTGGCCCCCCACGTTCTCAACGGTTCGCGTGACGGCCAGCGCATGGGCGACTGGAAGATGATCGACTCCATGATCGTCGATGGCCTGTGGGACGTGTACAACCAGTACCACATGGGCATCACCGCCGAGAACGTTGCCAAGCAGTACGGCATCAGCCGTGACATGCAGGACGCCCTGGCGCTGGCCAGCCAGCAAAAGGCGGCCGCTGCCCAGGATGCAGGCAAATTTGTGGATGAAATCGTGGGCGTGAGCCTGCCACAGAAAAAGGGCGACCCCATCCTCTTCAATACCGACGAGTACCTCAACCGCAAGACCAACGCCGAGGCCCTGGCGGGCTTGCGCCCTGCTTTCGACAAGGCAGGCAGTGTGACGGCCGGTAACGCATCGGGCCTGAACGACGGTGCCGCCGCGGTGGTGGTGATGACGGCCAAGAAGGCCGCTGCCCTGGGCCTCAAGCCGCTGGCGCGCATTGCCGCTTTTGGCACCAGCGGGCTGGACCCCGCCACCATGGGCATGGGCCCGGTGCCCGCCTCGCGCAAGGCGCTCGAACGTGCGGGATGGAACGCTGCCGACGTGGACCTGTTCGAGCTGAACGAGGCCTTCGCAGCGCAAGCATGCGCCGTGAACCAGGAACTTGGCATTGACCCTGCCCGCGTCAACGTGAACGGCGGTGCCATTGCCATTGGTCACCCCATTGGCGCATCGGGCTGCCGCATTCTGGTCACGCTGCTGCATGAAATGCAGCGCCGCGATGCCAAAAAGGGCCTGGCTGCGCTGTGCATTGGCGGTGGCATGGGTGTGTCGCTTGCGCTCGAGCGCTGATTGCACTGATGGCGCCTGGCGACGAGCCAGGGCGCCCGCAACCGCACCCGCGCGCTCGGCGGCTGGGGGCCCCGGCAAGGGCCTTTGCGCGGCAGCGGCACCAAAAAAATGCCCCGTTTTTAGTGTTTACCTTCACGGGAGCCCGTGCTTTCTTGGTTAGAGTGCAGGTGAATCCGAATATCAACCGGCGAACAGGAGAAAACAGATGAGCCAAAAAATTGCATACGTGACGGGCGGGATGGGAGGTATCGGCACCGCTATATGCCAGCGGCTGCACAAGGAGGGTTTCAAGGTCATCGCGGGCTGCGGCCCGACGCGTGACCATGCCAAGTGGCTGGGCGAGCAGCAGGCCCTGGGCTACACGTTTTATGCCTCGGTTGGCAATGTGGGTGACTGGGATTCGACGGTCGAGGCCTTCACCAAAACCAAGGCCGAGCACGGCACGATCGATGTGCTGGTGAACAACGCGGGCATCACGCGCGACCGCATGTTCGTCAAGATGTCCCGCGAAGACTGGGACGCCGTGATCGAAACCAACCTCAACAGCATGTTCAACGTCACCAAGCAGGTGGTGGCCGACATGGTTGAAAAGGGCTGGGGCCGCATCATCAACATCAGCTCGGTCAACGGCGAAAAAGGTCAGGCGGGCCAGACCAACTACTCGGCAGCCAAGGCAGGCATGCACGGCTTCTCGATGGCGCTGGCGCAGGAACTGGCCACCAAGGGTGTGACGGTGAACACCGTGAGCCCGGGCTACATCGGCACCGACATGGTCAAGGCGATCCGCCCGGACGTGCTGGAAAAGATCGTTGCCACGGTCCCCGTCAAGCGCCTGGGTGAACCCAGCGAAATCGCGTCCATCATTGCATGGCTGGCATCCGAAGAAGGTGGCTACGCCACGGGTGCTGACTTCTCGGTCAACGGTGGTCTGCACATGGGCTGACGGGGCTTTGTCGCGCGGCCCGACCGGCTGCGCGCGACGTCCGGAAAGCAAAAACCCCGCAATGCGGGGTTTTTTTATGGGCCTTGTCAGCTTGGCTGGGGCCTCAATTGAGGGAGGGCTGCCTCACGCGGGGCGCGGTGGCCGGCGATTTCCTGGTGGGGTACGTGGAGCCCTCAGGTTTTGACGCTGCGAAGAAGGCGGACGCGCATCACGCCGTTGATGCTCAGAAACGGGCCGGTGCGCGCTTGCGATCGCGTTCGTCTTCGGGCCAGACTGACAGGATTTCGTTGCGGTTCATTTGGAAAAACTCCTTGAATGAACCAACAACGTGCGCCGGAGACGGGCCGTTGACACCATTTCGAAAAAAAATGCAATCCGTCATGCGCCGTAGCGCGGGCCGCAAACTGATCCTGATTTGATAGCGCTTTATCCAGTGCTGTGGCGCGCAAGACAAGGTTTTCCTCTGCTTTTTTGTTGCGCAAACTTACATTGTTGCCCGTCGGTTCAGGTCGCCATGTCTTGCAGAGACGCTGAAATCTCCAGCCAGCGTTCTTCCAGTCGGGCCGTTTCGTCGTGGTTGGCCTTGAGCTTGCGGCCGCACTCTGCGATTTCGCTCGGGGTTGCCGGGCGTGAGAGGGTGTCTTCCAGCGCCGCGCGTTCGGCCGAGAGGGCCGCCAGTTGTTTGTCGATCTGCTCGAGCTCTTTGCGCAAAGGCCGGGTCTTCTCGGCAAGAAGCTGACGGGCCTGGGCGTCGAGCTTGCGCTGCTCCCGGCCGTCCTTGCCCACAGGAGCCGACGGGGCCGCAGCAACGGGGGTGGTTTCGGCGGCTGCCGAGGGCCGCCCCCCTGGCGCGGGTGTCCGGATCCCGTCGGCAGGCGGCTTGATGGCCTCCGTGCTGCCTTCTGGGGCGGATGGGGCGCTGTCTGCCAGGCGCGCCAGCTCGCGCAGGCGCTTGGATTCTTCCAGCAGGTAGTTTTGGTAGTCGTCCAGATCACCATCAAACGGCCCGACCTTGCCACGGCCGACCATCCAGAAGTCTTCGCACACCGAGCGCAGCAGCGCACGGTCGTGGCTGACCAGCATGACGGTGCCGTCGAAGTCGTTGAGCGCCATGGCCAGGGC
>JBKCTS010000493.1:0-2759 GCA_046318695.1 Acidovorax sp. | reverse complement strand
GCAGCGAATTTGCACAGCGGCGAGGAAAGATGAGAGGTTTTTTGCGTACCGGGTGGCGACGCCGCGCCAACGTTTGAGCGCAAGAAATGCGTTCTCGACAAGGTGCCGTTGTCGATACAGGTGCTTGTCATATTCTCGCTGCTCCTTTCTGTTCTTTCGTGGCGGGATCACTGCTTGCATGCCTTGAGATTTCGCCTGTTCAACGATGGCATCGCTGTCGTACCCCTTGTCAGCGATTAGATATTGGGCTGGAATATCGGCAATGAGTTCTTTGGCTTGCGTGCAATCCGCTCGGGTAGCTTCTGTAGCAATGACTCGGATCGGCATACCATGCGCATCCACGGCCAGATGTACCTTGGTGTTGAGCCCCCTTTTGTAAGCCCCATTCCTTGATTGCCTCCTCGTGCTCCCGCAGCATGTACGTGCACCTTGCAATGACTTGCGTCAATCATCAGCCACTCGAAATCGGGCTGATCAATGAGCTGCTCAAGTAGGCCCTCCCATACGCCACGATCGCGCCACCGACTGAATCTGCGGTGCGTGTTTTTCCAATCGCCGTAGCTTGCTGGCAAATCGCGCCAGGGGGCTCCAGTGCGCAATATCCAAAACACTGCGTTGATGAACTGTCGATTGTCTTTGGCAATGCCGCCCCATTGCCCGCCTTGCCCAGGTAGATGCGGCTCAAGGATTGTCCACACTGAATCCGATAAATCGTGTCTCCTTGTGCTCTCTGCCATAGGTCAGCCTGTCGTGGTGAAGTCGCAATTTAACCACATCTCGTGACGACACTATCTAATCTCTAACCAGTTCAGTCTTGACGGATCCTGCAAAGACGTCAATGCGTAGCAGCCATAGCTGGGACGATGTTGAATCGCGTGAGCGAGCAAGCGGCGGCGATGACTGCGCGGCCCGTTCGGGTGAGGTAGTAGCGATAGGTGTTGGTGACCTTCTTGATCAGGCCGAGCATGCGCAGGCGTCTGAGTTGGCGCGTCATTGCTGCGGGGGCGAGGTGCAGCTTGGCGAGCAGGTCTGCCCGCCGCCAGCCATGGATGTTGAACTCGCCCTGCTGCAAGGTTCGCAGCAAAGTTTGGTCGGTGGCGTTGAAGAAGTTGAGGCCCTTGACCGAAGGGTCCGCGCCCACGCGAGGCTGACTCAGCCGCTGCAGATCGCGCTCGCCCGCACTGGGGTCGTCAAGGCTGGACAGGAACGCCAGGTAGCGCTGGTTGCAGCCCAGCAGTATTTCGCGAAGGTCGATCAGGCTGTAGATCGACTTCTTCAGCGGCGCCAACTCGCGCGTGGCCGCCGCGCCCTTGTGTTCCACCCTGCGGTGGTGCTTGAAAAAGCTCACGTCGTTGACGGTGGTTTCGATGCGCAGCACGCGCGAGAACTTGTCGTAGACCTTCACGCCGGCGGCGCCCATGTGGTGCTTGATGCAGCGGCCCTCGATGCGAGTGGACAGCCGCGAGCCGATCTCCTGCGCCAGTGCAGGCGTGATCTTCTTGCCCAGAAAGCCCGCCACGCGCGGCGCATCGGCGGCCAGCACCGCCTGAGGCGAGATGGCGTCGTACAGCGGCACGAGGATTTGCTCGCTGCGAAACATCAGGTCGGTGGAGTACTCGGCTTGGCGGATGCTCCAGTGCCAGTCGTCCTGGGCAAACACATCGGCCACCGGGCACAGCCAGTGCGCGTAGCGCGTCAGGCGTCGGTGCAACTGTTCGGGGTTGAACGCGTCGGCCAGGGCTTGCGCCCGAGCCAGATCGGACACGCGCAAGAAGGCGTTGTCCTCCTGCACGAACTCGATGCCTTCTCGCCTGAGCGAGCGTGCCAGGGCGCTGTGGCCGTTGCAATAGAACTGCAGCCCGAACGATGCCCAGGTCGGCACGCGCAGGTAGCACAGGCCGAACTCCTCGTCGATGAAGTAGAAGTAGTAGTGCAGGCACTTGCCCTGATCGGCGCGCAAGAAGACGTGGCCGTTGCTCTTGTCCAGCCAAGGCTGGTAGCTTGGGCACGCCTCCATCGCCGAGATCACGTGCACCAGCCCGGGTGCGTCGCCTCGCACAGCAAGCACACGCGCCACCAGATCTTCCTTGCGGATGTGGCTCTTGTTGACGTGCTCGATGTGCACGCCGGCGGCTTCGCAGACTTGCTGCGCACGTTCCCGGATGCGCTCGCGCAAGGGCTCAGCGAAGCGCGGGTAGTCGAAGATGCGAATCCCGCGGGAGTACAGAAAACTCGTCATCCCGCCCGCGTAGCACGCCCCAGGCAGAGTGCCCGTCACGATGATCCTGTCGTAGCACGACAGCTCGCCGTGAAGGTTCGCCGCATATCGATCCGTCAGTGCCTTCGCAGCCATGATCGCTCACCCCGCCATGCGTTCGCCCGGTATCGTATGACCTGTTTGGTTCCGGCTTTGCCGGCTTAGGTTGATGCGCGGCTGGGTGACGCCGCAGCGACGCGCGGCTTCGGCCTGCGTCCAGCCGTGCGTGGCGACCGCGGCGGCGATCTGCTGCATCAACCCGGCGCGGGCGCGCAGGTTGGTCGCCTGCGCCGGTGTGTCCGCGAGGGCGTCCCACACACGGGCGAGGGTCGTGGCCCGGCGTCGGGTCGCGCCGCGAGGTCGGGATTGCAGGGTTGCCACCGCGAAGACTCGTGGCCGATCAACGGCCGAACAACTCGCTGTGCGTGCCGGCGCGCGCGAAGATCACGCTGGCATCGTCCGGCAGTCGGTAGATGAGCAGGAAGTCGCCACCGACGTGGCA
>JBKCTS010000492.1:0-2991 GCA_046318695.1 Acidovorax sp. | reverse complement strand
GGCTGAGCCCGTCGAAGCCAGGGCACCTTCCCCCACCGCTCAGGCTGAGCCCGTCGAAGCCAGGGCACCTTCCCCCACCGCTCAGGCTGAGCCTGTCGAAGCCGCCGCGCTGTCCGCAGGCTCCCCCCGCTGCACCAGCCCTTCGACAAGCTCAGGGCGAACGGCCGCGGCGGCACGACCGGCCCTGGCCACCGATGCCGAAGTCCGCGGGAACAGCCGCGCCCGCCGCGCAGCCGCCCCGCCGCTCACCGTGCTGTGGATCACGCCCATGCGTGCCCTGGCCACCGACACGCTGCGCGCCCTGCAAGAGCCCCTGCCCGCGCTGGCCCCGCACTGGACCAGCGGCCTGCGCACCGGCGACACCGCCAGCGGCGAGCGCGCCGCGCAAGACCGGCGCCTGCCCACCGTGCTGGTGACCACGCCCGAAAGCGTGTCGCTGCTGCTGGCCCGCGCGGACGCCCACGAGCGGCTGGCCAGCGTGCGCCTGGTGGTGGTGGATGAGTGGCACGAACTGGTGGGCAACAAGCGCGGCGTACAGGTGCAGCTGGCGCTGGCCCGCCTGTCGGGCTGGAACCCGCGCCTGCAGGTGTGGGGCATGTCGGCCACGCTGGGCAACCTGCCCGATGCGCTGACCACGCTGATCCCTGCCCTGCCGCCCCGCGCACCACGCCAGCCCGAGCCGCTGCTGGTGCAGGGCCGCATCGACAAGGCCCTGCAGGTGCAGGTGCTGCTGCCTGAGCGCGTGGAGCGCTTTGCCTGGGCGGGGCACATGGGCCTGTCGCTGCTGCCGCCGGTGGGGCAATCCATCGAGGCCAGCGCGTCCACACTGGTCTTTACCAACACCCGCTCGCAGGCCGAGCGCTGGTACCAGGCGCTGCTGCAGGCGCGGCCCGACTGGGCCGGCACGCTGGCCCTGCACCACGGCTCGCTCAGCGGCGAGGTGCGCGGCTGGGTTGAGGCGGGGCTGAAAACCGGCACCTTGAAGGCGGTGGTGTGCACGTCCAGCCTGGACCTGGGCGTGGACTTTTTGCCGGTGGAGCAGGTGCTGCAGATCGGCTCGGCCAAGGGCGTGGCGCGGCTGGTGCAGCGTGCGGGGCGCTCGGGCCACGCGCCGGGGCGCACCTCCAGCATCACGCTGGTGCCCACGCACAGCCTGGAGCTGGTGGAGGCCGCCGCCGCCCGCCAGGCGCTGGCCGAGGGCCACATCGAAGACCGCCACACGCCGCGCGCGCCGCTGGATGTGTTGGTTCAGCACCTGGTCACCATCGCCCTGGGCGGCGGCTTTGTGCCCGACGATTTGCTGGCCGAAGTGCGCCGTGCGCCCGCCTATGCGCAGCTTGCCGACAGCGACTGGCAATGGGCGCTGCAGTTTGTGCGCCAGGGCGGCGCATCGCTGGCCAACTACCCCGACTTTCACCGCGTGGTGCCCGATGAGGATGGCGTGTGGCGCATGCCCGATGCGCGGCTGGCGCGGCGCCACCGCAGCAACATCGGCACCATCGTGAGCGATGCCAGCATGCAGGTGCAGTTTGTCAGCGGCGGGCGGCTGGGCTCGGTGGAAGAGAGCTTCATCGCACGCCTGAAGCCCGGCGATGTGTTCATGTTCGCTGGCCGCCTGCTGGCGCTGGTACGCACCCAGCAGATGACGGCCTATGTGCGCACCGCGCCCACGGGCAGCGCCGCCCTGCCGCGCTGGAGTGGCGGGCGCATGCCGCTGTCCAACACACTGGCCGACGCCATGCTGCGCCTGCTGGAGCAGGCCGAGCGCGGCGTGTTTGCCTCGCCCGAAATGCGCTGCGCGCAGCCGCTGCTGGCGCTGCAGGCGGCCTGGTCGGCCCTGCCCACGCCCGGCCGCCTGGTGGCCGAGGTGCTGCACACCCGCGAGGGCTGGCATCTGTACCTGTACCCGCTGGCCGGGCGGCTGGTGCACCTGGGCCTGGCGGGGCTGCTGGCGTGGCGCGCATCGCAGCAGGTGCCCAACACGTTTTCGATGGCCGTCAATGACTATGGTCTGGAGCTGCTGTCGGCCAAGCCGGTGGACTGGCCAGCGCTGCTGCCGCACCTGATCGGCGAAGCCACCCGCAGCGCTCTGGGCGGCGCACTGCAGGCCGAGGTGCTGGCCAGCCTGAACGCCACCGAAATGGCACGGCGGCGCTTTCGGGAGATTGCGCGCATTGCGGGGCTCATCTTCCAAAGCCACCCTGGCGAGCAGCGCAGCAGCCGACAGTTGCAGGCATCTTCCTCGCTGTACTACGACGTGTTTGCCCAGTACGACCCCGACAACCTGCTGCTGGCCCAGGCCCGTGCCGAACTGCTGGTGCAGGAGCTGGACATGCACCGCCTGGCGCACACCCTGCAGCGCATGCAGGGCCAGCAACTGTCGGTGCATGCGCTGGAGCGCCCCACGCCCCTGGCCCTGCCGCTGATGGTGGAGCGCTTTCGCGAGCGGCTGAGCACCGAAACCCTGGCCGACCGGCTGGCGCGCATGGTGCAGGCGCTGGAGGTGGCGGCCGACGCGACCATGGGCACCGCCCGCGCAGACGCCCTGACTGTGCCCGTGATGCTGGAGCCCGCCGACGAGCCCGGCGCGCCAAGACCCCGCCGCGCCCGGGGCCAACGCGCTGCGCGATGATCCTAAAAACGGCAGTTGGATGCCAGTTGGATGCATTTGCCAGCGCTGCTGTTGGGGCGCCAGGCAAGGCGCGAAGACGCGGCAGGCCCGTGCCTGCAAGGAGGAGCAACGCCGCATGGCGCTCCAAAAGCGGTGCTGGCAAGTGCATAGCGCTGTCACCCACAAGGTGAGGCTGAGAAAACAACGCAAAGCCCGAGTCCACGCGGTGTGCGGCAAGATGACAAGCGGTCAACTACCGTTTTTAGGATGATCCTAAAAACGGCAGTTGGATGCATTTGCCAGCGCTGCTGTTGGGGCGCCAGGCAAGGCGCGACGACGCTGCAGGCTCGTGCCTGCAAGGAGGAGCAACACGGCATGGC
>JBKCTS010000491.1:0-10299 GCA_046318695.1 Acidovorax sp. | reverse complement strand
CATTCCAGCCGTGGTTGGCCATGTAGCGCGACTGCAGCGCCCACACGCTGTGATCGTTGAGCACACCATGGATGAACACCACGGTGGGCTTGGCTGCATCGAATGCCTTGCCCCCGGTGTAGCAATAGACCAGTGCTCCATTGACATCGATCTGCATGCTCAGGCTCCCGCCTTTTGCGCCGCCTTCAGGGCGTGCTTGAGGTCATCGATGAGGTCGTCAGCATCCTCCAGACCAATCGACAGGCGAATGGTGCCCTGGGTGATACCAGCCCCCGCGAGGGCCTCGTCGCTCATGCGAAAGTGCGTGGTGCTGGCCGGGTGAATGACTAGGCTGCGGCAGTCGCCCACATTGGCCAGATGGCTGAAGACCTTGAGGGTTTCGATGAACGTCTTGCCCTGCTCGCGGTTGCCCTTGAGGTCAAAGCTGAACACCGAGCCTGCGCCGCGCGGCAGCAGCTTTTGCGCGAGCTGGTGGCTGGGATGCGACGCCAGCATGGGGTGGCCCACCCGCGCAACCAGTGGCTGTGCGGCCAGGAACTCGATCACTTTTTCGGTGTTGCGCACATGCCGTTCCATGCGCAGGGGCAGGGTTTCGATACCCTGCAAGATGAGCCAGGCGGTGTGCGGGCTCATGCAGGCGCCAAAGTCGCGCAGGCCCTCGCGGCGCGCCCGCAGCAGAAAGGCGCCCACGCTGCTCTCCTCGGCAAACACCATGTTGTGAAAGCCGTCGTAGGCTTGGGTCAGCTCGGCAAACTTGCCCGCGGACTTCTGGCCGTCCCAGTCAAAGCTGCCGCCGTCCACCACGATGCCGCCCACCACGGTGCCATGGCCCGACAGGAACTTGGTGGCCGA
Source organism: Acidovorax sp. (assembly GCA_046318695.1). Taxonomy (GTDB): domain Bacteria; phylum Pseudomonadota; class Gammaproteobacteria; order Burkholderiales; family Burkholderiaceae_C; genus Acidovorax. The sequence continues at coordinate 9,447 of JBKCTS010000491.1, read as the reverse complement.
GTGGTACACCAGATCCGCACCGTGCTCCAACGGCTTGATGAGCCAGGGCGAGGTGAGGGTGGAGTCCACCAGCAGCGGCACACCGGCTTCATGGGCGATTGCAGACACGGTGGGGATGTCGAGCACGTCGAGCCCGGGGTTGCCCACGGTTTCACCAAAAAAGAGCTTCGTGTTGGGCCTGACCGCGCCCCGCCAGGCATCGATATCGCCAGGCTTTACAAACGTGGTCTCGATACCGAATCGCGACAGCGTGTAATGCAGCAGGTTCTGCGAGCCACCATACAGCGCCGTGCTGGCCACAATGTGGCTGCCCGCGCCCATCAGCGTGGCAATGGCCAGGTGCAGCGCAGCTTGGCCGCTGGCGGTGGTGATGGCGCCCACGCCACCTTCCAGCGCGGCCACGCGCTGCTCCAGCACGGCGTTGGTGGGGTTGCTGATGCGGCTGTAGACATGGCCGCCGCGCTCCAGGTTGAACAGGGCGGCTGCGTGGTCGCTCGACTCGAAAACAAACGACGTGGTCAGGTGGATGGGCACTGCGCGGGCGCCCGTGGCAGGGTCGGGCGCCGCGCCCGCATGCAGGGCCAGCGTGTCAAAGCCAGGGTCGGAATAACCGGGCATCCTGTGTCTCCCATGTGGTCAGGTCAGCCGGTCATTGTGGGCTATATTTGCCGTCACATTGAGGCTTCCTCGGAGACACCGCACCATGAAAGTCAGCGACATCCTTCGCGTCAAGGGAAACACCCTCTACACCGTGCAGCCCGACGAGCCGCTGGCCGGTGCCGTGGATCTGATGGCCGACCGCGACATCGGGTCGCTGGTCGTGATGGAGCATGGCGATCTGGTGGGCATGCTCACGTTCCGCGAGGTCATCCAGGCGTTGGTGAAGAACGGCGGCAGCCTGGGCACCACGCTGGTTCGCACGGCGATGGACGACGCCCCACTGACCTGCACCATGGAAACCGACATGGATGAAGTGCGCCGCATGATGCTGGACCGCCATGCCCGCTACATGCCCGTGATGGACCGGCGCATGCTGATGGGCGTGATCAGCTTCTATGACGTGGCCAAGGCCGTGGTGGACAGCCAGAACTTCGAAAACAAGATGCTCAAGGCCTACATCCGCGACTGGCCTGAGGACGACCCCCGCGGCTGAGCGGTCGGCCAGTGCTGGCAGGCGTGCCGGGCCTGGGCCTGCTCTGGGATAATCGCACGATGAGCGGAAACACCCTTGGCACCTTGTTCGCAGTCACCAACTTCGGTGAATCCCATGTCCCGGCAATTGGTTGCGTGATCGACGGGTGCCCGCCGGGCATGTTGTTGTACGAGTCGGACATTCAGGCAGACCTGGACCGGCGTCGCCCCGGCACCAGCCGGCACGTCACCCAGCGCAACGAGCCCGACGCGGTGGAGATCCTCTCGGGCGTCTATGAGGGCAAAACCACGGGCACGCCGATTGCGTTGCTGATCCGCAATACCGACCAGCGCAGCAAGGACTACAGCAACATTGCCGAGAGCTTCCGTCCTGGACATGCCGACTACACCTATTGGCACAAGTACGGTATTCGGGACCCTCGGGGTGGCGGGCGATCTTCTGCGCGCTTGACGGCACCCACCGTGGCCGCGGGTGCGGTGGCTAAGAAATGGCTTGCCGAGCGCTATGGCACGCAGTTTCGTGCCTGCATGACGCAACTGGGCGAACTGGCCATCCCATTCGAGGGCTGGGAGCATGTTCGGGCGAATCCGTTTTTCGCCCCCGTGGCCGACGTTGCCCGGTACGAAGACTATATGGACGCACTGCGCAAGGCGGGTGACTCCTGCGGCGCACGCATCCGGGTGCAGGCCACGGGCGTGCCGGTGGGCCTGGGCGAGCCGCTGTATGACAAGCTCGATGCCGATATCGCCTACGCCATGATGGGGCTCAACGCCGTCAAGGGGGTTGAGATCGGTGCGGGCTTTGCCAGCGTATCGCAGCGGGGCACCACGCACGGTGATTCGCTGACGCCCGCCGGTTTTGAGACCAACAACGCGGGCGGGGTGCTGGGCGGCATCAGTACGGGTCAGGACATCGAGGTGAGCATTGCCATCAAGCCCACCAGCTCCATCATCAGCCCGCGTGCATCCATCGACATCCACGGCAACAGTGCCGAGGTCATCACCAAGGGCCGCCATGACCCGTGCGTGGGCATCCGCGCTGCGCCCATTGCCGAGGCCTTGCTTGCGCTGGTACTGATGGACCATGCCTTGCGCCACCGTTCGCAGTGCGCCGACGTCACAACGCCGGTGCCGCCCATCCAGGCATCAATGCCCTGAAACCCTCGGCCCTACCGCCGAGGCCTGCAATTGCGCCCACGCAGGCCGCGCGGCCGCCGGCAGTGCCAGGGCGCCATGCACTGCACCAGCCCGCCCCAGACAGCGATTTCACGTCAGGGTGTCGGCCCAGACGGTTTGGCCCCTATTTGCGTACTTCGTCGACCATCGCACGGAAATCGTCGATGTCCTCGAAGCTGCGGTACACGCTGGCAAAGCGGATATAGGCCACTTTGTCGAGTTTCTTGAGTTCGCGCATCACCAGCTCCCCAATGCGGCTGGACAGAACCTCGCGCGAGCCCAGGTTCAGGAGTTTTTCCTCAATGCGCTCGATGGCGCCATCAATCTGGTCGGTGCTCACCGGACGCTTGCGCAGCGCCAGGTTGAAAGAGCCCAGCAGCTTGGTGCGTTCGTAATCGATGCGGCGTCCATCCTTCTTGACGATGGCCGGAAAGTTCACTTCCGGCCGCTCGTAGGTGGTAAAGCGCTTTTCACAAGCGCCGCACTGCCGTCGCCGACGAATGAACTCCCCATCTTCGGAGACCCGTGTTTCGACGACTTGCGTGTCCAGGTGTCCGCAGAAGGGGCATTTCATGGTGCAAGCGCCCTGGGCTCAGCGATAGACCGGGAAGCGGCTTGTCAGCGCGTTGACCTTGTCGCGCACAGCGGCTATGTTGGCTTCATCGCGTGGGTTGTCGAGCACATCGGCGATCAGGTTGGCGGTGATGCGCGCCTGTTCTTCCTTGAAACCGCGCGTGGTCATGGCCGGGGTGCCAATGCGCACGCCACTGGTGACCATGGGCTTTTCCGGATCGTTCGGGATGGCGTTCTTGTTGATGGTCATGTGCGCCGCGCCCAGCACCGCCTCGGCTTCCTTGCCGGTGATGCCCTTGGCGCGCAGGTCGACCAGCATCACATGGCTCTGGGTGCCGCCACTGACGATGCGCAGGCCGCGCTGGGTCAGCGTCTCGGCAACGGTCTTGGCGTTCTTGATCACCTGTTCCTGGTAGATCTTGAACTCGGGTTGCAGGGCTTCCTTGAACGCAACTGCCTTGGCAGCAATGACGTGCATCAGCGGGCCACCTTGCAGGCCCGGGAAGATGGCGCTGTTGATGGCCTTTTCGTGCTCGGCCTTCATCAGGATGATGCCGCCGCGTGGGCCTCGCAGGCTCTTGTGCGTGGTGGATGTCACCACGTCGGCGTGGGGAACCGGGTTGGGGTACACGCCGGCAGCGATCAGGCCTGCGTAGTGGGCCATATCCACCATGAAAATTGCGCCTACCTCCTTGGCCACCTTGGCAAAGCGGGCGAAGTCGATGTGCAGGCTGTAGGCCGATGCACCGGCAATGATGAGCTTGGGCCGGGTCTCGTGGGCCTTCTTTTCCATCGCGTCATAGTCGATGGCTTCATTGGCATCCAGGCCGTAAGAGACCACGTTGAACCACTTGCCCGACATATTCAGTGGCATGCCGTGGGTGAGGTGCCCGCCTTCGGCCAGGCTCATGCCCATGATGGTGTCGCCGGGCTTGATGAAGGCCAGGAATACGGCTTCGTTCGCTGATGCGCCGCAGTGCGGCTGCACGTTGGCGGCATCTGCGCCAAAGAGCTTCTTGACGCGGTCGATGGCTAACTGCTCGGCCACGTCAACATGCTCACAACCACCGTAATAGCGCTTGTCCGGGTAGCCTTCGGCGTACTTGTTGGTCAGCTGGGAGCCCTGCGCCCACATCACTGCGGGAGAGGCATAGTTTTCGCTGGCAATCAGCTCAATATGGTGTTCCTGCCGCGCGTTTTCGGCCTGGATGGCAGCGAAAAGCTCGGGATCGGTTTGTTCGACAAGAATAGAGCGGTCGTACATGATGTGGCAGTCCTAAGAACTTGTGTCCCTTGAAACAAGGGCTGCCCAGGCGAACGGCTGAACGCAAAGACCTCACGCCCTCGCGGCACGCTCCCCAGTGGTTTGCAAGAAGCAGGTTCTCGCCGGTTTCCACGTCAGCGGCAATGCCCGCTGGGCATCGCGCCTATCGCCAGTTGCGTGCCCCTTAAGTGTAGCTGAGGCGGCTATCGCCAGCAGCTCACTGCAGGCCGGGAAAGAGCGCTGAGCGGCCGTTGCGTCAAAGTGCTTCGAGCAGTGCGATCTTGTCATGCGCCGCGGGGGCGGGCGCGGGCACCGCCGGCGGCAGCGATACGGGCAGCGATTGCGGCGTTGCCTGAGTCGCCAGCGCAGGCGGCCACAGCGGCACGTTTTGCCCGCTGGCCACCTGTAGCAAGCGGCCATGCTCGGCCATGACCTTTGCCACGTAACCGCCGTCATCCGGGTTGTTGGCGGCCCCCACGTAGTGCCGCAGGCCGCCTTCCAACGAGCCAGCCCGGGCAATGCATTCTTGCAGTACCTTCACGCCCACGCGCAGGTTCGCCACGGGATCGAACGCTGCGAGATGGCCACCGAAGTTCTCGTACTTTTCGGTATGAACCGAGGTCATCACCTGCATGAGTCCCTGCGCTCCCACCGCGCTTTGCGCGAACGGATTGAAGCTGGACTCCATCGCCATGATCGCCAGAATCAGGGTGGGGTCAATCTTGGCGCGAGCGCCGATTTCGTAGGCCTCGGCCACAAGAACGCTCAGCGGCTCGGCGGCTACGCGGTATTTTTTGCTCAGCCAGAAGGCCACGGCGGCCTGTGGTTTGGGCAAATCTTTCGGGTTGGCAGCGGTTGCACGGCCACTGGCCTCGGGCTCGATCGGCATGCCGACCATCTCTGCCTGCCGCTCCCGCAGCCAGGTCATCAACTGCTCCTCGCCAGCCTGGCGCAGGTCGTCGCGGGCGGCCAGTGTGATGACAACGAATGCCAGGGCAAGGCCAATGAGGGCAAAGCTGTTGTGGGTGATCTCAAGAAATCCCTCCGCCACATCGGTGGCGAAGGTACGGAATCCGCGAAGCATGGTTCCTAACGCTGTCATAGCTCTCCTTTCTGCGGCTTTGCCCCCATCCCGGTGCGGCCCGTGTGGCCTCAGGGTTGGGCGGCAAGCCTGGATTGGTACGCCTTCAAAACTGCAGTTGGCACGCTACTGGTGTGCTTGCAACCTCGTTTGAAATTGCCGAGGGGATCGGCAGCGATTGGGGTTTCTACGGGTGAGTCGTAAGGCAGGCGGATTCTAGGAGGTGTCTTAATGTCCAGTCAACACTATCAAATCGAAAGTTCATTCTAAAAAGATATATAAAAGCGCTGGCTTTTTGCGTTGGAACGGGCCGCAGGGCGCGGTTTTGCGAGCGTCGGACGGGGACCAGTGCTATCAAAAAGGCGCCTTGTTGTGGCCTATCCCGATCCGCACCAGCGCATCCGCGGAGGATGGGCTTTGCCCGACCGCCGGGTTTCTTGCGGGTGATCGCGGTGCTATGCCTTGGGCGATGTGTGCCAGCGCGCAACCCGCCAAACCGTCGTTCGGCCTGCGTGTTGCCAGGCAGGGATGGACGCTCACTTTTGCATTGTTTACGGTTTCCACGCGCCCCAGGGTGCCGCGCAGCCCCGTCAGGCCCCCAGAATCAGGCACCCCGGGCGATAGGGGACTGCACATCTATATAGATAATGCAGGGTAGAGCAGAGTATTGTTCGCGCCTGCCGATCACGGCTTGTGCATTGCGGCGTCAGCGCCGCAATTGCGACGGTTCACGTTGGCCCGCGTCGGCCCAGAGTTTCAGGCCGTGCTTGATGGCCGGGTCTGGACGCCGGTTGATGACGGTGGTCAGGTGGCGCCAGACAGCTTTCCGTCTGGCGCGTTTGTTATTTCCTTGGACCCATGTTTCCCTTTCTTTCCCGCAACAAAATGTCTGACGCACCCGAAGTGAATCCGGCCCCGGCCAAATCCCACGAGCCGCATCCGCTGGATGCTTTGACTGGTGGCGTTTTTTCTGCCGCGACATCGGGCGAACGCGCATCGCGCATTCGTGACTGGCTCGTCACCCAACCCGCCCCAGAGCAGTTGCAGGAAGTGTTCAAAGAATTGAGCGGTCGCGACAAGGGCGCCGCCCGCGCCGTGCGGGAGCGCCTGGATGAGATCCGCCGACAGAAAGGGCAGGAGGCCATGGCGGCCGAGTGGATCGGCAAAGCCCAGGCCCTTCTGGCCGCTTCCAAGCTCAACATGGCAGACGCTCTGGCGTGGCAGCGTGATGCCGCCAAGGCGGGCGCGCCGTTGTCGCGCGAACCGCTGTCGCTGTTGAAGGTCCAACTGGCTGATCGGGTCAAGGTGATCGAAGACCTGCAGCACCGGGTTCAGGTGCAGCGCGAGGCGGCCGTGTTGCTGGCCCAGCGCATCGAAGTCCTGTCGACCAAGCCCTGGCGCGATGCGCGTGCGGCCCAGGAGATGCTCAGCGCCGATGTGGCCCGCTGGCAGCAGCAGGCGGACGAACTGGCCGGCGATGGCAATTGGGCGAGCGTGGATGCGCGCTTTCCGCCATTGCTGGACGCTTCGCGCGTGCAGCTTCTGGTGGTGTGGAACGCTTTCCAGCCCGCTGTGGCGCAGGCCGCGCTGGCCGCGGAGGACGTCAACGCGCCCCTGCCTCCGGTGCCCGTCTGGGCCGACGAACTGCGCGCCGCGCGCGGATTGCCGCCAGAGGCCGGCAGCGGCGATGGTGTTGAGGCGGGATCCGGCAAGCCCGCGCGTGCGTCGAAGCCCCGGGTTTCCGCCCAAGCAGTTGAAAAATCCATGCAGGCCGTGCGTGAAGCGCTCGCCACTTTGGAGCGTGAAACACAGGAGGGCCACGGCAAGGCCAGTGTTGGCGCGGCGGCGGCTCTGCGCGCCGTGCTCAAGCAGCACGGCAAGAACATCGATCAGGCGCTGGAGCACCAGGTGCACGCTGCGCTGGTGGCTGCGGGGGAGCTGGAGGGCTGGCAGCGCTGGGGTGCAGACCAGGTGCGCGAGGAACTCGTGGCCAAGGCGCAGGCGCTGCTCAACCGTCCCGATGGCCAGGCGCTGGGCGGCCGCAAGATGCAGGAAAGCCTGAGGACCCTGCGCGAACAGTGGAAGAAGACTGACCAGGGGGGCGCACCGAATCACGCGCTCTGGAAGAAGTTTGACGAGGCATGCAATGCCGCGCACAAGGTGGTTGAGGCCTGGCTCGACAAGATTCGCACCGAAGCCGCTGAGCACAAGGCGCAGCGACTGGCGCTGATCGAGGAGGTCAAGGCGTGGACGCAGCAACATGCAGCGTCGAGCGACTGGAAGGCCGTGAACCGGGCCCTGCATCAGTTTGGTGACCGCTGGCGCGAGGGCGGGCATGTCGGCGAGAAGATGTTTGCAGAGTTGCAACCCCTGTGGAAGCAGGCGATCAGCGCTGCGGCAGCGCCGTTGGAGGCTGCCCAGAAGGAGAGCCTGGCTCGCCGCCAATCCATGATTGACGAGGCCGTGGCGCTTGGAGCGGCGCCCATGCTGCGTATCGATGCCGTCAAGGCGCTGCAGCAGCGCTGGCAGGTTGAGGCGCAGGCAGTTCCGCTGGACCGCAAGCACGAGCAGAAACTATGGGATGCCTTCCGCAAGCCCATCGACGAGGCGTTCAACCGCAAATCGGCAGACCGTGACCGTGCCGTGAACGAGTTGAGTGCGCGCGACAAGGTGGTGCTTGAGGCCTCCAAGGCGCTTGAAGCGGCGAATGCATCGGGCGACGCCCAGCAGATTCGCGCCGCCATGCAGGCGCTGGAAGCGGCTCTGCGTGGGCAGGCCCAGGCGGCCGAAGCCGTGGCCACGGCGCGCCGCGAGGCACAGCAGTCTGGCGCAGTGACGGACGTCGGCGGGGCCGGTGTCGCTGCGGCCAAGGACCCCGCTGCCCATGCCGCAGCCGAGGGTGGGGCTGCTTCGCGTGCGCCCGCGCCCGTATCCAGGCCAAGTCGGCCGGTGGTGGCCGTGCGCGGCGACGACCGCCCCGGCATGAAGAAGGAAGTCTCTGCTCCGGCCGGCCGTGGCGTCCGACCGGGCGAGCGTCGCGATGGCAAGCCTGGCGACCGTCCGGAGCGGGGAGGGCGTCACGGCGACCGGCCAGCGGTTGAAGACCGCGGTCCACGCCTGGGCGATACGGCTTTCAGGGCCCAACGCGATGCGATGGAGCATGCGCAGCTTGCCCTGAAGAAGCTTGCTGCACAGGCGCACGGTGAGGCGCTCACCCAGTTGTTGACCGCTTGGGAAAAGCGCGATCCGTCCCAGGTGCCGGGGGCGCAGGAGCTGGGTTCGGGCGTGACGCCTTCAGTGCGCTCGGCCTGGATCCAGGCATTGTCCGCGGCACCCCAGGCCGATGCATCGGAGGCCTTGCTGCGGCTGGAGATGGCGGCCGATGCGCCCACTCCGGCGGAGCACATGGCGGCCCGGCGGATGTTGCAGCTCCAACTGCTCACGCGCCGCAACGACCCGTCGCCAGCGCAGACCTGGGGTGCGGACACCGCCCGCGTGCTGGCCAGCGCAAGCGACGCTGCCCATGCCCGCCGCCTGCAAAATGTGCTGAAGGCCTTGCTGCGTAAATAGGGGCAAAGCCCTTGTGCAGGGCTGGATCAGCCCGTGCTGCGCGCCGCACCGGCCGCTCGGCGCTGTTGCTTGGGGCGGCACTTCACGCGGGCATTTGCGCGTGCTTATCAAGCGTGGTTGCGCCAAAGCAAAAAAGCCGTTGCGAATGCAACGGCTTTTTGTTTGGTGCCCAGGAGAGGACTCGAACCTCCACGAAGTTACTCGCTAGTACCTGAAACTAGTGCGTCTACCAATTCCGCCACCTGGGCTTTGATCTGAGCTCTTAATTGTAGAGCAGGAAATTTCTCGAAAAGAGAGACTGGCGAATATTTATCGCGCGGCCTTTGGTGCTGCGGCACCCCGCGGAGATTGCGCTGCCGAACATGTTCGCAAACAAAAAAGCCGCTGGCAAAAGACAGCGGCTGGGAAATTTGTGAAAACCGCAGTGGGTTCTCGTTAAACTTGGTGCCCAGGAGAGGACTCGAACCTCCACGATGTTACTCGCTAGTAACTGAAACTAGTGCGTCTACCAATTCCGCCACCTGGGCATTTCAGGAAAGACCAAGATTGTATATCAAAAAAACGACCCTCGACGCGCAGTCTGCTGCGCACCTGTCTCAGGAGATTGAAGGCAGCGTACAGGGGCACCGTG
>JBKCTS010000490.1:0-1726 GCA_046318695.1 Acidovorax sp. | reverse complement strand
ATTCTTGACGGCGTAATAAAGATTCGGACGTTCGTCGGCAGTTTTTGCGCAGGTGTAGTTGTCCGACATCCAAGGCCCACGAGGATCACCGTCCTCATTTTTGTACAACCTGTCTTGATCTTCGGTACGACTGAGCTTGTTTGGTCGCCAGGAATCTTTTACTTTTGCATAAACCAACACGTGGTCATGACTATCACTTAGCCATATTGAGTCATTCGCAGGGGCGTACTTTTTCTGCCAAACGACGTTCGCAACAAAATTGCTACGACCAAACACCTCATCACAAATGACCTTGAGGTAATGCGCCTCGTTGTCATCAATCGTGATCCACAGCGAGCCATCCTCGGCCAGCAGGCGGCGAATGATCTCCAGCCGGTCGCGCATCAGCCCCAGCCAGATGGAATGCTCCAGCCCGTCGTCGTAGTGCGTAAAAGCGCTGCCCGTGTTGTACGGCGGGTCGATAAACACACACTTCACCTGGCCCGCAAACTCGGCCTCCAGCGCTTTGAGCGCCAGCAGGTTGTCGCCCTTGATGAGGCGGTTGTCAAAAATGTCCTTGTCCGTCACGCGCTGCCTGGCGTGGTAGCTGCGGGCCGGGTCTTCCAGCAATATGCGCGGCTCCAGCCGGGGGCGCTGGTCTTTGCCGATCCAGGTGAGTTCTAGTTTCTGGTGTGCCATGTGTTCACATGTGTTCAATCGGGTAACGGGTGACCATCGACCGGTCTTGCCCATTGTCGCCGGGGTGGCGCAGCGCGGCCACTTGGGCGCTGCGGTGGGGGCTGATGTGCACCCGCGCGCTGTTTGGCGCGGCCGACCTGATCGGCCATCCACCCGACACAACCACCCAATAAGGCAATCACATCGGGGCGGTATGCCACCGGCCGGGGGCAGTGGGGGCGGCACGGCTGGAAAGGGCGTACCCCCCTGGGGATGCTGCGCTGCCGCCCAGGGGTTCAGCCCCGTGTGATGCCTGCCGGGGAGGGCACGACCCAGCGCGGGGGCTGTTCGGGCCGGGCAGACCGGGCTGCGGCCCAGGGCGCGGCGGTGGGGGTGCCTGCGGCGGCCAGGGCGGACAAGCGGGTACGGGGTTGCTTGGGGTTGCGCTTTATTAGCTACTTATTGAGTCGGCATCAACCAACTTGAATGCGTTGATGCGGTTCGAAGCTCTGCGCAAGGCTTCGACAGGCTCAGCACGAACGGCTGGTTCAAGTTCAAAGGTGCCGACTCAATAATTGATAGCTGGTAGCGCATATTCAGCAAGCGCTAGCGCATGTTTTTGCTTGTATTTTCCATGGTGCCGCCACGCCGCGCCCCGGCTTGGGCAGGCTCAGCCCGAACGGCTCAGGCCGCGCGGATGCCCGTGGTGCGCTCAGGTGGCCGGGGCGGCAATGGCCTGGTCAATTGCACCGAAAATGCTCGCACCATCCTTGCCCTTGACCTCGATCCGGATTGTGTCGCCGAACTTCATGAAGGAGGTAGAGGGCTGGCCGTCCTGGATGGTTTCGATGCAGCGCTTTTCGGCAATGCAGCTATAGCCCTTGGGCCATTCGGTGCGGCCATTCGCGTCGGTGATGCCCTTGTTGCTCACAGTGCCGCTGCCGATGATGGAGCCAGCGCGCACGTTCCGCGTCTTGGCCACATGGGCAATCAACTGGCCGAAGTGGAAGGTCATCTCCGGGCCGGCATCGCACATGCCGACCTTGCGGCCGTTCCAGGTGGACTGCAC
>JBKCTS010000489.1:0-2993 GCA_046318695.1 Acidovorax sp. | reverse complement strand
TGGACTGGCCCGACGGCTTTGGCCTGATCCGTGCCAGCAACACCACGCCCGTGCTGGTGCTGCGCTTTGAAGGCCACACCGCCGACGCGCTGGCGCGCATCGAAGCGGCCATGCTGGCATTGCTGCACCGGGTCAAGCCCGACGCCCATGTGGGCGCGGCCAGCCACTGACATTGCCTGCCGTACGCCCGATGCTCTCGCTCTCCACCCCCCTGTGTGTCGCAGCCGCCCAGACGCCGTCGGCGCCCGGCGATCTTCAGCGCAACCTGCAAACGCACCTGGCCTGCGTGCGGGCCGCTGCCCACCAGGGAGTGCAACTGCTGCAGTTCCCGGAGCTGTCGCTCATCGGCTACGAGCCCGGGCTCATGGCCGCCCATGTGCTGACGGCCGACGACCCCGTGCTGGCAGCCTTGCGCCAGGCGGCCCAGAGCCATGGCATGGCGCTGGTGGTGGGTGCTCCGGCAGCGCCTGTGGAGGCAGGCGCACTGCCCGCCATTGGGGCCTGGCTGCTGGGGCCGGACGGCAGCGTGGCGCTGTACCGCAAGCGTCATCTGCACGACAGCGAAGAACAATTTGCCAGCGCGGGCACGGACGACGCACAGGTGCAGCTGGTGGCGGGCGAGCCCACGGCACTCGCCGTGTGCGCCGACATCACCCACCCCGAGCATGCCCAGGCCGCCCGTGGCGCTGGCGCGGCGCTGTATGCGGCAGGCGTGCTGATTTCTGAGAAGGCTTACGCAGCGGAGTCGGCCATGCTGGAGGGCTACGCGCGCAACCACGACATGGCGGTGCTGGCGGCCACCTACAACGGCACGTCCGGTGGCTACGTCAGTGCGGGGCGCAGCGCCTTCTGGGCGCCCGGTGGCCGCTGTGGGGTGGCTGCGCCCGATGACGCGCCCTGCATCGTCTGGGCCGCGCGCATCGACAGCGGCTGGGCGGGTGGTGTGCTCAGCCTGTCAGTGCCCGCATGAACGTCGCGCGGGCCCTGTATTCGCTGCTGACCTGGAGCGCGCAGCCGCTGCTGCGCCGCAAGCTGCGGCGACGTTCGGTGGCCGAGCCAGGGTACGCCCACGCGGTGGGCGAGCGCTTTGGCCGGTACCCGGCCCCTATCGACAGCCTGATGCCCCACAGCAGCACCGACCCGCTGGGCCGGTTTGTGTGGGTGCATGCGGTGTCGCTGGGCGAAACCCGAGCCGCCGCCATCTTGCTGGCCCAGTTGCGGGAGCAACTGCCGGGCATGCGCCTGCTGCTCACCCATGGCACCGCCACGGGGCGGGCTGAGGGCGAAAAGCTCCTGCTGCCCGGTGACGTGCAGGTGTGGCAGCCCTGGGACACGCCGGGTGCGGTGGGGCGGTTCCTGCGCAAGTTCCGCCCGGCCATCGGCATCCTGATGGAAACCGAGGTGTGGCCCAACCTGGTGGCGGGCTGCCGGCAGCGGCGCATTCCGCTGGTGCTGGCGAACGCACGCTTCAATGAGATATCACAGCGTAAGGCGCAGCGCCTGTCGGCCCTGGCGCGACCTGCCTACGGTGGGCTGACCGCCGTCTGGGCCCAGACCCAGGAAGACGCGACGCGGCTCGCAGCCATCGGTGCGCCGGTGCGTGGCGTGCTGGGCAACCTCAAGTTCGACGTGGTGCCCGACGCACAACTGCTGGAGCGGGGCCGCGAGTGGCGCACCCGCACCGGCCGCCCCGTGGTGTTGCTGGCCAGCAGCCGCGAGGGCGAAGAGGCCATGTGGCTGGAGCAGATCCAGAAAATACGACAAAGATGGCCCCAAGCGCTAGTAGATCATGCCTCGGCAGCTATCAATAGTGAATCGCCTGGCGATGATCTGCCCGCCGTGCAATGGCTCATCGTGCCGCGCCACCCGCAGCGGTTTGACGAGGTGCACCAGCTGCTGCAGCGCGCAGGCCTGTCGGTGTCGCGCCGCAGCACCTGGGCCGCAGCGCCTGGGACGGCTGACGTGTGGCTGGGGGACTCGATCGGCGAAATGGCGCTTTATTACGGCCTAGCCGATGTGGCCTTGCTGGGCGGGAGTTTTGCACGGCTGGGCGGCCAGAACCTGATCGAGGCGGCCGCCTGCGGGTGCCCCGTGGTGCTGGGCCCGCACACCTTCAACTTTGCCGAGGCGGCCGAGCTGGCGTGCGCGGCGGGGGCCGCACAGCGGGTGACCGACCTGGTGCAAGGGATGGCGCAAGCCGCAGCGCTGGCAGGGGATGCCCACGCGCATGAAGAAGCCAGCGAGCGGGCCACCCGATTTGCCGCCACGCACCGTGGGGCCGCGCAAGCTACGGCCCGCGCCATTGTGGCGATGGTGCAGCCTGAGGGCGGCCTGCACTAGGCTTCAGCAGCATTTCACACACCGGATGCACCCCTGCGCGGGTGCAGGACCCTATTACTTGGCCAGCAGCGCGTTGATCGCCTCGATGTCTTGCTGGCCCAGCGTGCCTGCGGCCTGCCGCAGTCGCAGGGTGCCCAGCAGCACGTTGTAGCGGGCCTGGGCCAGGTCGCGCTTGGTCTGGAAGAGCTGGCTTTGCGCGTTCAGAACGTCAATATTGATACGCACACCCACCTGGTAGCCCAGGCGGTTGGCATCGAGCGCGCTTTGGCTGGAGGCCTCGGCGGCTTCCAGCGCCTGCACCTGGCCCTTGCCCGACTGCACCCCAAAGAATGCGGCGCGGGTGGACTGCGCCACGGTGCGGCGCGTGGTTTCCAGGTCGGCAGCGGCTTTTTCTTCCAGGGCCAGTGTCTCGCGCACCCGGTTTTGCACCGCATAGCCTGCAAACAGTGGCAGGCTGAATGCCAGACCCACGCTGGCGCTGTTCGTGCGGCTGTTAACGCCCGGTGCCTGCACGGTGCCGTGCATGTTGCGCGTGACGTTGTAGCCCGCTTGCAGGTCCAGGGTGGGCAGGTGGCCGGTCTCGGCCTTTTTGGTTTCCAGCCGCGCAATGTCCAGCGCGATCTGGGCCTGGCGCACGCCGGGCTGCTGGTCGC
>JBKCTS010000488.1:0-9799 GCA_046318695.1 Acidovorax sp. | reverse complement strand
TTTGTGGGTTGGGCGCTACCCTGGCAGGCACAGCTGTGTCCAATCCACCGCTTTTCCGGGCATCGGACCGGCGCAGTCTGCGTAGCATGGGCGGGCATGACTGGATGCTTTGTTTGCCCATGCCTTTTGCCCGCCGCCATTGGTTCGCGCTGGTTTGGCTGACCTCGCTGCTGGCGCAAGCCGCCCCCGCCCCCTGGTACCACTGGCGCAGCTTGGTGGACGGCAGCCGGGTGTGCGCGCAGACCTCGCCCGGCCAGGGCTGGGAGCGCGACAGCGCTGCCTTTGACGGCCCAGGCTGCCAGCCCCGGAGCAAGGTCATCGTCGTGCCCATGCGTTGACCAGCATCGAAGGCCCGTGGGGGCTCAGACCATCCGTTTTGTTATAAAAAAGATAGCTGTCAAGGCTTATATGGCAAGCGCAAAAGGCGGAATTTACTTACAATCTTGGTCGTGCATTCGATATTGGTTTGATGACCGAACTCATCCTCATCCGCCACGGCGAGACCGACTGGAACCGTGAGCTGCGCTTTCAGGGCCATATCGACGTACCCCTGAACGCCATAGGCCACGAACAGGCCCGCCGCCTCGCGCAGCGCCTGGCCGCAGACCGGCCTGACGTTCACCACCTGGTCTGCAGCGACCTGCTGCGTACCCGCCAGACGGCCCAGCCCAGCCTGCAAGTGCTGTTCCCGCACGCCAGCATCGACACCCTGACCGACAGCAGCCTGCGCGAGCAGAGCTTTGGTGTGGTCGAAGGGCTGCGGGTGGACGACATCAAGGCGCAACACGCCGATGCGTGGCAGCAGTGGCTGCGCTTTGAGGCCGACTGCGGCATGCCCGGTGGCGAAACCACGCGCCAGTTCCACACCCGCGTGATGGATGCCGTGCGCCGCATCGCCCTGCAGCACGCGGGCCAGACGGTGATGGTGGTCACCCACGGTGGCGTGCTCGACATGGTCTGGCGCACGGCGCGGGGCACGGGGCTGCATGGCCCACGCCAGAGCGACATCCCCAACGCCGGATTCAACCGCGTGCGGGTGGATGCCGACACGGTGCAAGTGCTGGACTGGGCGGATGTGCGGCACCTGGCGGATTTGCCGGAGCAGCCGGTGTACGACCAGAAAGGCTTGCTCGAGCGTTGATGCGCGGAAAGCGCGGCGATAGAGCTTGAGGACCGATTGGCGTCAAGCGTGCAGGCTCTCGGGATCGTGCCGCGTGACGGGGTTGCCGAGGCTGTCGGTCGGTGGGCGGCGTTGCATGAGGGCTTTGGGGCGGCCGCTTACAGGGACACGCCTTGAACCTAAAAACGGCAGTTGACCGCTTGTCATCTTGCCGCACACCGCGTGGACTCGGGCCTTGCGTTGTTTTCGCAGCCTCACCTTTGGGGTAACAGCGCTATGTACTTGCCAGCACCGCTTTGGGAGCGCCATGCGGTATTGCTTGTCCTTGCAGGCACGAGCCTGCCGCGTCGTCGCGCCTTGCCTGGCACCCCAACAGCAGCGCTGGCAAATACATCCAACTGCCGTTTTTAGGTTGTACCCACCTGTACCGTTCGGGCTGAGCTTGTCGAAGCCCTGCGCAGCGCCTCGACAGGCTCAGCACAACGGTGTGTCGTGGTGAAAGCGCGTTGGCATCAGCCGCCCTGGATAAGTGCCTGGTACGCCTTGCGCGTGGCGGGCGATACCGAGGCCACCAGTTGCTCGTAGGGCGTCTTGTGGCGGGCCAGCATGCGGGCGCTGGCAATGGTCTTGGATTTGCAGTACCAGTGGCAGGTGTGCTGCATCAGAAACAGCTCGGCCGTCATCATGTAAGCCCGGTCCTTGGGGGCCAGGTGGCCGGAGTTTTCCACCACATGCGCGACCCCTCGGGCGTGGATGGCCAGCGCGCGGCGCATGTCGAACGTGAAGCCGGGCAGCAGCGTCTCAGCAAAGGGCAGTGCAATGGCCAGGCGGCTCACGCGCGCGCGCGCCTCGTCCACTTTGGAGAAATCGGCAGCCAGCTGTGTGAGCTGCTCGCTCAGCTGCGATTCGGTGGTGCTCAGCAGGTTCCAGATCTGCATGCGCCGCTCGTCCGTGGGCTCGCCCAGGGCGCGCAGATAGCCGTCGGTCAGCGCCTCCATGAGCTGTTCGATCTGGAAGTTGCCCAGATGTCTGCCCAGCAGCGCGATGCGCCTGCGCTGCTCCTTGGCATTGAGCATGAAGGTGCCGGTGGCGATGAGGATCGCCATGAGGAGGATGTCCATGCGCTGGGGCCGTATCGAGGTTACAGATTCGCCATTGTGGCAAATGCGGCCATTCTTAGGCTAGAGGCGGCTGCGGCCAGGGCCGCTGGGGTGCGCGGATCAGCTCGAACGCGCGCGCCACCCGCAGCACGCCCAGGTCGTCAAAGCGCGCACCGGCAATCTGCAGCCCGATGGGCAGCCCCGCCTGGGTGTAGCCGCAGTTGACCGACGCGGCGGGCTGCTCAGACATGTTGAACGGCACGGTGAAGCCGATGTGCTCCAGCGGGCGCAGCGGGTCGTTGGTGGGCGAGGGCAGTTCGGCCTGGAAAGCCACGTTGGGGGCCACCGGCGAGATCACATAGTCAAACCCACTGCAGGCCCGGGCCGTGGCCACGCGGGTCAGATGGAACTGGTGGCTGGCGTTGAACACGTCGGTGCCGCTCATGTCGGCCGCACTGTCGGCCCAGGTGCGGATGTAGGGCAGCACCTTGTCGCGCCGCTCGGCGGGCAGGGCCTGCAGGTCGATGTGCGAGCGCATGCGCCAGAAGCGGTCCATGCCGTCGAGCATGGCCTGGGTCATGAAGGGCTGCATGGGCACCACGGTAGCGCCTGCTGTCTCCATCAGGCGCGCAGCGTGTTCGATGGCGGCCCTCACCTCGGGGTTGACCGGCAGGCCGCAGCCTGCGTTCAGCAACAGGCCGATGCGCAAGCCGCGCAGATGCTCGGCGCCCCGGTCAAACTCGCTCCAGGCGATGTTCTGCGCGGGCAGGCTCATGCTGTCGCGCGCGTCCGGCTGGCTGAGCACCTGCATCATCAGCGCGGCATCGGCCACGGTGCGCGTCATGGGGCCAGCGGCGCGGCCGGTGTAGGGTGGATCGATGGGGATGCGGCCCAGGCTGGGCTTGAGGCTGAAGATGCCGCACCAACTGGCGGGCAGGCGCAGCGAGCCACCAATATCGGTGCCGATGTGCAGCGGGCCATAGCCTGCCGCCGTCGCAGCGCCGCCGCCAGCGCTGGAGCCGCCCGGCCCTTTGCTCAGGTCCCAGGGGTTGCGCGACAGCGGGTGGAAGGTGGACAGGCCCGACGACAGCATCCCGTAATCGGGCATGGTGGTCTTGGCAAGGAGCACAGCGCCTGTCTCGCGCATGCGTGCGGCGGGGGGCGCATCGGCCACCGCGGGAACAAGCTCGACCGCGGCCGTGCCCAGCGGCGTGGGGTCGCCCGCGGTGGCAATGTTGTCCTTGATGGTCACGGGCACCCCGTCCAGCAGGCCCTGCGGCTCGCCGCGCAGCCAGCGTGCCTCGGATGCGCGGGCCTGCCCCAGCGCGGCCTCGGGGCGCAGCAGGTAGGTGGCGCGGATATGGGGCTCCCAGCGCTCGATATGGGCCAGCACGGCCTGCGTGACCTCCACCGGCGACAGCGCGCGCTGGCGGTAGGCGGTCAGCAGTGCGTGGGCGGACAGGTCATGCAGGGCGGTCATGTTGGGGGTTTTATGAGTAAAAACAGCCACTTGCGCACGCCAGATAAGCGCTGGCAGCTATTGTTTTAGGAGCAATGCGCTCCAGCGTTGTTCAGTCATTCACTGCGCCCTGCATCACCGGCAACCCTCGAAACCGGCGCGACCCCGGCACCGGCAGCCGAGCAAGGGCCGCCCCGCAGCGAGGGCTGCGTCCCCCTGCCCGCATGGCGCAGCCATGCGAGAGCGGGGGGAAGGCCCGCAGGGCCTCAGGGGGGTGTCCCATGTCACCCCCAAGACAGCGCCGAGAGGTCGTTCACAAACACCGGCATGTCTTTCCACAAGCCCTTGAGGTTCTTGTTGGCCACCGTGATCCATTGGTTGGAATACAGGAAGCCATGCACCGCATCATGGGCCAGCAGGCGCTGGGCTTCACCCAGCAGCCGCGCGCGGTCGGCGGGCCGTGCGGTGTTCTTGATCTGGTTGAACAGGTCATTGAACTTGGGCGAGTTGTAGCCCCAGTAGTAGTCGGGCTTGGCAAAGTTGCCCAGATCGAACGGCTCGACGTGGCTGATGATGGTCAGGTCGTAGTTCTTGTTGCCGTAGGTGCCCGACAGCCACTGCGCCCATTCCACGTTCTGGATTTTGGCGATGATGCCGACCTTGGCCAGTTGGGCGGCAATCACCTCGCCGCCCTGGCGGGCGTAGGGTGGCGGCGGCAGCGTGAGCGTGAGCTCCAGCGGCGTCTTGATGCCCGCTTCGGCCAGCAGCCGCTTGGACTTTTCAATGTCGAACGGGTTGATGCCCGTGGTGTCCACGTAGCCGAACGCGCCCGGCACATAGTGGCTGCCGATGGGCGCGCCATAGCCGTCGCCCGCGCCTTCGATCACGGCCTTGCGGTCGATGGCCGCTGCAATGGCGCGGCGCACGCGCACGTCGTCCAGCGGCTTCTTGGCGTTGTTGATGGCCAGGATGGTCTTGGCACGCGAGCCACTCACCACCACCTGAAACTTGGGGTTGGCCTTGAACTGCGCCACGCTGCGCGGCGTCACGCGCGGGAAGGCGTCCACGTCACCAGCCAGCAGGGCCGCCACCTGCGCGGCCGGGTCGGCAATGAAGCGGAAGGTGGCGCGCTTGATCTTGATGGCCTTGGCATCGCGGTAGCCGTCCCATGCCGTGAGCACCACCGACGAGCCCTTGCTCCATGTCTGCAACTGGTAGGGGCCGGTGCCCACGGGCTTGGTGGCGTTGGTGTCTGCGCTCTTGGGCTCGACGATGATCGACGTGGCCTGGCCCAGCACGAACAGCAGGTCGGGATCGATCTCCTTGTTGAGCAGCACCACGGTGTAGTCGTCCACCACCTGGGTGGTCAGGCCTGCAAAGGTGCGCTTGTCCTTGTTGGTGCTTTTGTCACCGCCTGCGCGGTCAAACGCAAACTTGACGGTGGACGCATTGAAGGGCTCGCCGTTGCTGAACTTCACGTTGCGGCGCAGCCTGAATGTGTAGGTTTTGAGGTCGGGCGAGACTTCCCAGCCCTCGGCCAACAGGGGCGACACGGTGCCGTCCGGGTTGATCTTGGTCAGCGACTCGAAGATGTTGTAGTGCACGATCTCGGCAATGGCCGATGCCGCGCCCGCGGTCGGGTCCAGGCCGGGCGGCTCCAGCGTCATGGCCAGCGTCACCGCATCTTTGCGGCCCTGCGCCAGCGCGCCAAGCGGGGTGGACAGGGGCACAGCGGTAAGGGCGCCAGTGGCAAGGACGGTGCGGCGGTTGAGCATGTTCAGACTCTCCAGACAAAAAACCAGACAACAATCAGCGGACGGGAATATAGAGGCAGAACCCTTGGCCCAGGCTCGACCAAGGTTGATTACACCATCGCGCCCGCGCCGGGTTGCGCGTTCAGGCCAGCAGCCGCAGCGCGGCGAGCCCGCGCCCGGCCGGGTTGCACCTGCGGTACGGCGGCCACCAGCGACCTGGTGTATGGGTGCTGCGCGTGGCTGAACAACTCGGCGGGCGAGCCTCGCTCGACAATGCGCCCCTGGTGGAGCACCACGACATCGTCGCACAGGTGGTTGACCACCGCCAGGTCGTGGCTGATGAGCAGGTAGGTGATGCCAAAT
Source organism: Acidovorax sp. (assembly GCA_046318695.1). Taxonomy (GTDB): domain Bacteria; phylum Pseudomonadota; class Gammaproteobacteria; order Burkholderiales; family Burkholderiaceae_C; genus Acidovorax. The sequence continues at coordinate 4,003 of JBKCTS010000488.1, read as the reverse complement.
TGCTGCTGCAGATCCTGCATCAGGTTCAGCACCTGGGCCTGCACCGAGACATCCAGAGCGCTGACGGGCTCGTCGGCCACGATCAGCCGGGGCCGGGTGATCAGCGCCCGCGCAATGGCGATGCGCTGGCGCTGTCCGCCCGAGAATTCATGCGGGTATTTGTCCAGGTCGCTGGTGCGCAGGCCCACCTGCGAGAGCACGGCGGCGGCCTGTTCGCGCTGTGCGGCGCGGTTGGTTGTGCCCTGGGCTTGCAGCGGCTCGGTCACGATGCGCTCGACGCGCTGGCGTGGGTCCAGCGAGCCATACGGATCCTGGAACACCATCTGAAAATCGCGCCGCGCGCGGCGCAGCTCGGCCGGGCGCAGCGTGTGCAGGTTGCGCCCCAGCAGATGCACGGTGCCTGCGGTGGGCGTATCCAGCGCCATCACCAGCCGCGCCAGCGTGGATTTGCCCGAACCCGATTCGCCCACGATACCGATGCTGCGGCCGCAAGCGACAGAAAAGCCCACGCCGTTGAGTGCATGAACCTTGCCCGGCGGGCGAAATACATGCTCGCGTGGGAGCGTGTACTCGCGCACCAGGTCGCTGACCTGCAGCAGCGGCGGCTGGTCGGTTGTGGTCGTCGGCAAAAGTTGATCGTTCATGGGGCCACCTTCGAGATCTGCGCGCCGCTTGCGGCCATGGCCTCGTCGATGGCCTCGCGGCGCAGGCAGCGCACGACATGGTCCCCGTCGGCGTCGCGGGCAATCAGGGTTGGCTCCGGCCGATCGGTGTGACAGCGGTCGGCCGTATGACTGCAGCGCCCGGCAAAGGGGCAGCCTGCGGGCAGGTCGATCAGCTCGGGCACCGTGCCCGCGATGGTGGCAAGGCGCGGGCGCGTGCCGCTCGCGTGCACTGCGCCCAACTGCGGGCGCGCCGCAAACAGCCCCCGCGTGTAGGGGTGCGCCATGGCTGAGAACACCGAGGCGGTGGAGCCGCTTTCGACCACGCTGCCGCCGTACATGACCATCATGCGGTCCACGTTCTGCGAGATCACGCCCAGGTCGTGCGAGATCAGGATCAGCGCCATGCTGCGCTCGGCCACCAGCTCGCTAATCAGGTCCAGGATTTGCTGCTGGATGGTCACGTCGAGCGCCGTGGTGGGCTCGTCGGCGATCAGCAGGTCGGGCCCGCAGGCCAGGGCCATGGCGATGGTGATGCGCTGGCGCTGCCCGCCCGAGAACTGGTGCGGGTAGGCATCAAAGCGCTGCGCGGCGCTGGGGATGCCCACACGGTCGAGCAAGGCAATGGCCTGGGTGCGTGCTGCTGCTGCCCCCAGGCCCAGGTGCAGGCGCAGGGGTTCTGCCACCTGCTGGCCGATGGTGTGCACCGGGTTGAGCGCAGACATGGGTTCTTGAAATACCATGCCCATGCGATGACCGCGGATGCGGCACATCTGCGCGTCGGGCAGGCCGAGCAGTTGCTGGCCATCGAAGCGGATGCTGCCGCTGACCTGCGCGCTTTCGGGCAGCAGGCCCATCAGCGACATGGCCGTGATCGACTTGCCGCAGCCCGATTCCCCGATCAGCCCCAGCGTCTGGCCGCGCTCCAGCGAAAAGCTCACGCCGCGCACAGCATCGGCCGGGCCACGGTGTGTTTGCAGGGTGATGCGGAGGTTGGAGACTTCAAGCAAGGGCATGGCGGGCGGTGGTGATTGTGGGCCGCCACAGCGTTCCACGGGCCTGCAGACCAGGGCGCAACCGATGACAACGCGCGTGCGAGGCGACTTCGAAGGGCATCATCGCTTGCGGGTCAGACGCGGGTCGAGCAGATCACGCAGCCCATCGCCCAGCAGGTTCAGGCCCAGCACGGCCAGCGCAATCGCCACGCCGGGCCACACCGCCAGCAGTGGTGCCTGGAACATCAGCGTCTGGGCCTCGCTGAGCATGCGGCCCCACGACGGCTGGGGCGGCTGCGTGCCCAGGCCCAGGTACGACAGCGCGGCCTCGGCCAGGATGGCAATTGCGAACTGGATGGTGGCCTGCACGATCAGCACCGACAGGATGTTGGGCAGCACGTGCTCGACGGTGATGCGCCAGCGGCCTTTGCCACATGCACGCGAGGCCATGATGTATTCGCGGGACCACACCGCATTGGCCGAGGCGCGGGTCACGCGCGCAAACGTGGGTATGTTGAAGATGCCGATGGCGATGATCGAATTGACGATCCCCGCGCCAAAGACCGCCGTCAGCATGATGGCTGACAGAATGGCCGGGAAGGCAAAGGTGAAGTCGGCCAGCCGCATGATGAGCTCTTCGACCCAGCCGCGCCGCGCTGCGGCCAGCAGCCCCAGCGCGGTGCCGATGGTCAGGCCAATGCCCACGGCAATCACGCCCACCAGGATCGAGTTGCGGGCCCCCACCAAGAGCAGCGAAGCCACGTCGCGGCCGAAAGGATCGGTGCCCAGCCAGTGCTGCGCGCTGGGGGGCTGCAGCTTGGCAGCCAGGTCCATCTCGTAGGGTGACCAGGGCGTCCACACCAGCGACAGCGCGGCCGCCAGAATCAGCAGCAGCGACAGCACCGCGCCCACCGCAAAGCTGCGGTGCCTGAGGGCGCGGCGCAGCCAGTGGAGGCCGTGGCTGGCGGGCGGGGCCGCGGTGGCGCAAGACGAGGGCAGAAGGCTCATGGACGGCGGCGGCTGGCGCGGTTCAGATATCGCTGGCTTTGACGCGTGGGTCAATCACCGCGTACAGGATGTCCACCACGAAGTTCACGATGACCACCATGGCGGCCAGCAACATCACGCAGTTGCGCACCACGATGAGGTCGCGGTTGGAAATCGACTGAAAGATCAGCCGCCCCAGGCCCGGCAGGTAGAACACGTTTTCGACCACGATGGTCCCCGCCAGCAGGTTGGCAAACTGCAATCCCATCACCGTGACCACGGGGATCATGGCGTTGCGCAGCAAATGCCGCCACATCGCGGCCCGCCGGGAAAGGCCCTTGGCGCGGGCCGTGCGCACAAAGTCCTCCCGGGCCACTTCCAGTATCGCCGAGCGCGTGATGCGTGCAAGGATGGCCGCCTGGACTACCGCCAGGGCGATGGCGGGTAGCAGCAGCGCCTGCAGGGCCTGCAGCGGGCTGCCTCCGGCATCCTGCGTCCAGCCCGGAAAGCCACCGGCCGAAAACCATTGCAGCTTCACCGAAAACAGCAGAATCAGCAGGATGGCAAACCAGAAATTGGGGATGGCGATGCCGATCTGCGCCAGCGCCATCACGCCCACGTCGCCCAGCTTGTTGTGCCGGGCCGCCGCATACACCCCGGCAGCCAGCGCCAGCACGGTCGTGATGACCATGGCCATCAGCGCCAGCGGCACCGTGACCGCAAGGCGCTCCAGCACCAGTTGGCCCACTGGTGAACTGTAGGCATAGCTGTCGCCCATGTCGCCCACCACAAGACCCCTGACCCACTGCCAGTAGCGCAGGCCGGCCGGCTGGTCGAGCCCGAGCTTGTTGGCCAACGCGGCGACCGCCTCCGGTGCAGCGTCGGGGCCCATGAGGATCTGGGCAGCGTTTCCCGGCAGGATCTCCAGAACCAGGAACACCACGATCGATGCGCCGACCAAGGTGGCTACCAAGGTGATGAACCGTTTGACGAAGAACAAGCCCATGGATTGCGCAAAGGGTGAGGAATCAGGGTTGGGGAATGAAGGCGCAAGCGTGTATCCACGGCATCACGTCAAAACACCCCGCCACGGGTAGTGTGTTGCAGTGTGACATGCGGCGCCCCGGGCACCGCCGCGGATAATACGGGCCATGAGGACCTTCCCGACCCGCGCCGCATCCGAATGCCTGTCTGCGAACGAGGAAACACCATGGCGCTGATGATTACCGACGAGTGCATCAATTGCGATGTCTGTGAGCCCGAGTGCCCGAACCAGGCGATTTTCCTCGGCCCGGAAATCTACGAGATTGACCCGTCCAAATGCACTGAGTGCGTGGGCCACTTCGACGAACCCCAGTG
>JBKCTS010000487.1:0-11484 GCA_046318695.1 Acidovorax sp. | reverse complement strand
ATGTGCCCATAATCGACCCATGAACTGCACACTGATCGCGGCCACCGCCGCGCTGCTGGTGACCGGCTGTAGCCCGGCCCTGAATTGGCGCACCGTGCCGCTGCCCGAAGCGGCCATCACCATCACCCTTCCCTGCAAGCCCGACCAGGCCACGCGGCGGGTCGAGCTGGCCGGATCGCCCACAGACCTGGCCATGGTGGGCTGCGATGCCGACGGCGCTACCTTCGCGGTTTCGCATGCTGCGTTGAACGACCCGGCGCTGGTGGGTGCAGCCCTCACACACTGGCGCAGCGCCGTGCTCGCCAACCTGGGGCCCGGTGCCGCAGCGGCTGCAGTGAATGCGCCGTACACGCCGCAGGGCGTGCTGCCGTTGCCGCAGTCGCTGCGCACCACCGTGCAGGGCCAGCGTGCGGATGGCAGCGCCGTCACGGCGCAGGGCGTGTGGTTTGCCCGGGCGCTGGGCCCGCAGGTGCGGCTCTACCACGCCGTGGTCTATACGGCCAAACCGCGGCCCGAGGTGGCAGAGCAGTTCTTCTCGGGTCTGGCGCTGCAATGACGCACGGCGATCTCGTTTTGCCGCGGCGCATGGCCGTGGTGGTGTTTCTTGCGTTCGCGTTTGCGTACTTTTTGTCGGCGCTGGTGCGCTCGGTCACAGCCACGCTGGCACCCGTGCTGGCGCAGGAGTTCGCGCTACAGGCCAGCGATCTTGGCCTGCTGGCGGGTGGCTATTTTTTGGGCTTTGCCGCCACGCAGCTGCCGCTGGGCACGTGGCTGGACCGGCACGGCCCCCGCAAGGTCGCGCTGGCCTTTCTGGGCGTTGCCGTGGTCGGTAGCCTGGTGTTTTCGGTCGCGACGGGTTTTTCGGGCCTGCTGGCGGGGCGCGTGCTGTGCGGCGTGGGGGTCAGCGCCTGCCTGATGGCGCCCCTGACTGGCTACCGGCGCTGGCTCACGCCCACGGCGCAGATGCGCGCCAATTCGTGGATGCTGATGACCGGCTCGCTGGGCATGGTGGCGTCCACCCTGCCAGTGCAGTGGGCCTTGCCGGTGGTGGGCTGGCGGCCTTTGTTTTGGGTGCTTGCCTTGCTGATTGCAGTTGCGATGGGGGTGATCGCCCTCTGGGTGCCTGCCTGGGGCCGCGCTGCGGCATCCCCGGCGCCACCGGCGCAGCAGCCGCCCGAAGCGGCGACGCCTGCCGCCGCAGAAGGCTACAGCATGGTCTGGCGCCACGCGTATTTCCAGCGACTGGCGCCGCTGGGGTTTTTCGTCTATGGCGGCATGGTCGCCATCCAGACGCTGTGGGCCGGCCCGTGGATGCAGCGGGTGGCAGGCTATACGCCGCTGGAGTCGGCCACGGGGTTGTTCTGGATCAATGTTGCGATGCTGTTCACCTTCTGGGCCTGGGGCATGGTCAACCCGTGGCTGCTTCGCCAAGGCTACGGGCCCGACCGGCTGATGACGCTGGGCCTGCCGTTGTGCCTTGTGGTACTGCTCTACATCATCATGGCCGGGCCGGCTGCGGGGGGCGGTGCGTGGGCGCTGTTTTGCGTGTCGTGCACCTTCGTGTCGTTGTCCCAGCCAGCGGTCGCCATGGCGTTTGAGCAGGCGCTGGCTGGGCGCGCCCTCTCGGCCTACAACCTGGTGATTTTTGCTGGCGTGTTTGTGGTGCAGTGGGGCATCGGCCTGGCCGTGGATGCCTTTGCCGCTGCGGGCCTGGCCACCGTGCAATCATTTCAGGCCGCGATGGCCGTGTACCTCGCGTGCAACGCCGGTGCCTACGCGTGGTTCCTGCTCAAGGGGCGGCCCCATAATGCAGGTCATAACTTCGCACCATGAGCAGCTCCACCAGCATCCTTGTGATTGCCCACGCGCCACTGGCCAGCGCACTGCGCGAATGTGCGCTGCATGTGTTTCCCGACTGCGGCGACAGCGTGCTGGCGCTGGATGTGCCTCCCAGCGAGCGCCCGGAAGACTCGCTGGCCCGGGCCCACGCCCTGCTCGCCCAGGCCGGTGAAGACACCACGCTGGTGCTGACGGACGTGTTTGGCGCCACCCCCTGCAATGTGGCACAGCGCCTGGTGGAAGGCTTGCGGTCGCGTGTGGTGACGGGTGTCAACCTGCCAATGCTGCTGCGTGCCGTGAGCTACCGCAGCGAGTCGCTCGATAGCGTCGTGACGCGAGCGGTGGTGGGGGGAACCCAAGGCGTCATGCAGGTAGCGATCTCTGCGCCGCAAAATCAAAATCGTCGAAACACCATCCATGATCAAGACCCGCGTCACCATCAGCAATAGGCTGGGCCTGCATGCCCGTGCTTCTGCCAAGCTCACCAAGCTGGCTGGCAGCTTTCCGTGTGAGGTATTCATGAGCCGCGGCGAGCGCCGCATCAACGCCAAGAGCATCATGGGCGTGATGATGCTGGCCGCCGGCGTGGGCACCGAGGTGGAGTTGGAGGTCAGTGGCGAGCGCGAGCAAGAGGCCATGGACGCACTGCTGGCCTTGATCAACGACAAGTTTGGCGAGGGCGAATGACGATGCATCTGGCTCCCGCATCAGCCCAGCGATTCGTCGAAGGTGTGGGCGCAGCCCGGCTGGTATGACATTTTCGATCCACGGTCTTGCAGTCGCTCGGGGCATTGCCATCGGGCGGGCGGTGCTGGTCGCATCGAGCCGCGTGGATGTGGCGCACTACTTCGTCAAGCCCGAGCAGGTTGCCGGCGAGATCGAGCGGGTGCGTAACGGCCGCAACGCGGTGGTGGAGGAGCTCCAGCGCCTGCAGGCGGATATGCCCGCCGACGCACCGCACGAGCTTGCTGCGCTGCTGGATGTGCACCTGATGCTGTTGCAGGACGAGGCGCTGACAGGTGGCGTCAAGCACTGGATCACCGAGCGCCTGTACAACGCCGAATGGGCGCTGACCACCCAGCTCGAAGTGATTGCCCGCCAGTTCGATGAGATGGAGGACGAGTACCTGCGCGAGCGCAAGGCAGACCTGGAACAGGTGGTGGAGCGCGTGCTGCGCCACATGAAGGGCGTCGCCAGCCCGGTGGCACCGCCGGCCAGCAGCCCCTGGCGCAAGACGCAGCAGGAATTGCTGCTGGACGACACAGTGGATGTGCCGCTGGTGCTGGTGGCGCATGACCTGTCGCCGGCTGACATGTTGCAATTCAAGCAGAGCGTGTTTGCCGGTTTCGTGACCGACGTGGGCGGCAAAACCTCGCACACGGCCATCGTGGCGCGCAGCCTGGACATTCCGGCCGTGGTGGGCGCGCGCTCGGCCAGCCAGTTGGTGCACCAGGACGACTGGATCATCATCGATGGCGATGCAGGCGTGATCCTTGTTGACCCCTCGCCCATCATCCTGGCGGAGTACGGCTTTCGCCAGCGCCAGGTCGAACTGGAGCGCGAGCGCCTGTCGCGGCTGCGGCATACGCCGGCCATCACGCTCGATGGGCATCGCATTGAACTGCTGGCCAACATCGAGCAACCGGGCGATGCGCCCGTGGCCCTGCGTGCTGGGGCTGTGGGCGTCGGTCTGTTTCGCAGCGAATTCCTGTTCATGGGCCGAAGCGGCAATCTGCCGGGCGAGCAAGAGCAGTACCTCGCCTACCGCGAGGCGGTCGAAGGCATGGAGGGCATGCCGGTCACCATCCGAACCATCGACGTGGGTGCCGACAAGCCGCTCGATAGCAAGGCCCACAAGGACAACTTCCTCAACCCCGCCCTGGGCCTGCGCGCGATCCGCTGGAGTCTGGCCGACCCGGAAATGTTCCGCACGCAGCTGCGGGCCGTGCTGCGGGCTGCGGCCCACGGCAAGGTCAACCTGCTGTTTCCGATGCTGGCCCACACGCACGAGATCCAGCAGACCCTGGCGCAGGTGGAGCTGGCGCGGGCCGAGCTGGACGCGCGCGGTGAAGCCTATGGCCCATTGCAGCTGGGCGCGATGATCGAGGTGCCCGCTGCGGCACTCATGGTGCGCACCTTCCTCAAGTATTTTGATTTCCTGTCCATTGGCACCAACGACCTGATCCAGTACACGCTGGCCATCGACCGTGCCGACGAGGCCGTGGCCCACCTGTACGACCCGCTGCACCCCGCCGTCCTGCGCCTGGTTGCTGACGTGATCGCGGAAGGCGAGCGCCAGGGCAAAAGCGTGAGCGTGTGCGGCGAAACGGCGGGCGACGTGAGCATGACCCGCCTGCTGCTGGGTCTGGGCCTGCGCAGCTTTTCCATGCACCCCGCGCAGATTCTTGCCGTCAAGCAAGAGGTGCTGCGCGCCGACACCCGCAAGCTGGTGCCCTGGGCTCAGCTGGTGCTCGACAGCGACGAGCCCGCCATCACGCCAGGCCAGTGAGAATCGAATGCTATCAAAAAAATAGCAACAAAGTCTTTCAAGTCGTGCGCGACAGCTTGTTTTGACTAAGAATTCGCACCGAACGCCCGCCGCAGTGCCGGTGCCGGTGCCATTTCAAGCCCACCTCAGCGCGTGCGCATGCCCATCACGGCTGCGCCAATGATCATCACGGTGGCCAGCGCGATGCTGGCATTGAAGCCGCGGCCACTGACCACGACCAGCAGCGCCGTGGATGCCAGCGGCGTGATGTAGCTCAGGATGCCGATCTGCCGCGGATCGCCAAGCTTCAGTGCCTTGTCCCACAAGAAAAACGCGCCACCCAGCGGCCCCAGCCCCAGCACGGCCAGCAGCAGCCAGTCGCGGGACTGCAGCGTGGTTGCGGGCTCCAGCAGCGCATGGCACAGCAGCGACAAAACCCCCGACACCAAGCCGAACAGGCCGATGGCGGTGGTTGGAAAGGCGGGCACGCGCTTGGTCAGCAGCGAATACGTGGCCCAGATGAAGGCCGCCGCCAGCGCCGGGCCGTAGCCCCAGGCCAGCGTGCCGCTGAGCTCGCGACCACCCGCAATCGCGATGGCTGCGCCAGAAAACCCCAGCAGCGCTGCCAGCACATGCGGCAGGCGCAGCCGCACACCCCGCAGCACCCAGGGGGACAGCACCACGATGAGCAGTGGCCACAGATAGTTGACCAGGTTGGCCTCCACGGCCGGCGCGTGGCGCAAGGCAATGAACAGCAGGAAGTGGTACGCGAACAGGCCATACACACCGAGCGCCAGCGTGTGCAGGGGCACACGCCACAGGGTCGGCTCGCGCAGCACCAACGGCCAGGCCGGAACGCTGCCGATGATGAGCGCGATTCCAGTGAGCAAAAACGGCGGCACATGCGTGAGCGACACACCCAGTGCGGCGAGGCAGGCCCACAGCGCAATGGCGCCCAGGGCGTATAGATTGGCTTGCATGCTTGGAATGTAAAGCGACCTACCGTCGCGCAACGAGGGCCCGCGACTGCGTGTGCATGATTCGTTCACGGCCCGTGGCACCGGCAGGCCGCATGGAGACAGGCGCGTGGGCTGATCTGCGCGCTGCGCTGAACCGACGCCGCGAAAGCAGTGCGTCCGCGCAACCCGTGTCGCTTCGTGCGGCGCAGGTGGCGCCCGCCCTATACGCCAGCGGCGTGGGCTTGTTGGTCTGCGTGGTAGCTGCTGCGCACCATTGCGCCCACGGCGGCGTGGCTGAAGCCCATTTTGTAGGCCTCCTGCTCGAACATCTTGAAGGTGTCGGGGTGCACATAGCGGCGCACAGGCAGGTGGCTGTTGCTGGGGGCCAGATACTGGCCGATGGTCAGCATGTCGATGTCGTGCTCGCGCATGTCACGCATCACCTGCAGGATCTCGTCGTCGGTCTCGCCCAGGCCCACCATGATGCCGCTTTTGGTGGGCACCTTGGGGTGCAAGGCCTTGAACTTCTTGAGCAGGTTCAGGCTGAAGTGGTAGTCCGAGCCCGGGCGCGCTTCCTTGTACAAACGGGGCGCTGTTTCCAGGTTGTGGTTCATCACATCGGGGGGCGCGGCCTTGAGGATCTCCAGAGCGCGGTCGTCGCGACCCCGAAAGTCAGGCACCAAAATTTCGATCTGCGTCTGCGGCGACAGCGTGCGGATGTTCTGGATGCATTCCACAAAATGCCCGCTGCCACCGTCGCGCAGATCATCGCGGTCCACGCTGGTAATCACCACGTACTTGAGCTTGAGCGCTGCGATGGTCTTGGCCAGGTTCAGCGGCTCGGCCTTGTCCAGCGGGTCGGGGCGGCCATGGCCCACATCGCAGAACGGGCAGCGCCGCGTGCACTTGTCGCCCATGATCATGAAGGTGGCTGTGCCCTTGCCAAAGCACTCGCCGATATTGGGGCACGAGGCTTCTTCACACACGGTGTGCAGCTTGTGCTCTCGCAGGATTTCTTTGATCTCGTAGAAGCGCGTGGTCGGCGAGCCCGCCTTCACCCGGATCCACTCGGGTTTCTTGAGCACATCGCCCTGCTCGACCTTGATCGGAATCCGCGACAGCTTGGCCGCGGCTTTCTGCTTGGCGAGCGGGTTGTAGGTTTCGGCGGACTGCGCTTCGCGGACGACTTCTGGGGTGCTCATGGCATTTGGGCGTTTCAGGGGGAGAGTCGGATGCTGAGTTGCTGACCCAGCAGTTGCGCGACTTCTTCCCAGGTGGTTTGAACCCCGATTGTAGAAAGGTCGGCGGTCTGTAAGCCAGCGTAGCCGCAAGGGTTGATGCGGCCAAAGGGCGAGAGGTCCATGTTCACGTTCAGCGCAACCCCGTGGTATGTGCAGTGGCGGCTGACCTTGATGCCCAGCGCGGCAATCTTGCCGAGCCCGGTGAAGTCGGGCACAGGCGGTGCGCTGCCTTCGCGTTTTTGGGGGCGCTGCGGCAGCAGGGCGTGGCTGCAAGGGTCGTCCAGCCGCACATAGATTCCAGGCGCGCCAGCCACCCGGTGGCCCGTCACGCCGAACGTCGCCAGGGTGCGGATCACGGCTTCTTCAGCGCGGTAGACGTACTCCTTGACGAAATAGCCCGCGCGCTGGAGATCGATGAGCGGATAAGCCACTACCTGACCCGGGCCGTGGTACGTGACCTGTCCGCCGCGGTTGGTAGCCACCACCGGAATGGTGCCCGGGTCCAGCAGGTGATCGCTCCTGCCGGCGATGCCCTGAGTGAACAGGCCGTCGTGCTCGCAGATCCAGATTGCGTCCGGAGTGTCGCTCGGGCGCGCGGCCGTGAAGTCCTGCATGGCCTGCAGGGTGACCGCGTAGTCGGCGCGGCCGAGAATCTGGAGGGCGATGGTCATGCCGTGTCCTTCGCGCGGGAGCGCGGTGGAGAGGGTCAGGTCGGTGAGGGATGCTGTGCGCTTTTCATGGATCGTAGAGGCTTGCAACGAACGGTGCGAGCCGTCAAAGAACGACCTTGACCATGGGGTGTGTTGAGAGCGCGCGGTACAGATCGTCTAGTTGTTCGCGGCTCGTGGCCGTGACGGTGATGGTCACACCCAAGTAGCTGCCGGCCCGGCTGTCCCGTAATTCGATGGTGCTGGCGTCAAAAGTGGGATCGAACTGGCGCGCGAGGTCCGCGACTGCCTGCACAAATCCATCCGCTTTAGCCCCCATGACCTTGATGGGAAAGCGCGAGGGGTATTCGATGAGGGATTTTTTGCGTGAATCGGACAAGGGCTCGCCCTGCCCGTTGGAATGCGGTTGCTCTGAGGAGGTCATGTTACGTAAGTTCTGACGGATGCTTCCGATTTAGTAGCGCCCAACGTCGCCCATTGTGCGCCAGCGGGCAGGCAATTGGGCACGCTCCACAATCCGCGGGGCGTCATGCGTCGTTGGACTATCACCACGTTGGGGCACGGTCGCGAGCGGCTTTCACCGCACTGGCGCAGTGTTTTTGTCGACCCGCGCGGGTTTCTACTTATAATTAGAGGCTTTGTGAAAATTCCAGTGTCTTACGCGGGCGTCGTTCATCCATGAAAAACAGCCCGCACGAGACTGAAGTTGAAAACCAAGAATCCGACTTCAAGCCCATGACCGCGCAGGAAGCGCAGGAGTGGCGGCGTCGCAATCCCCCAATGTCTATCTGGAAGGTGGTTGCGGGGCAGGCGCTGGTGGGGTTGCTGGCTGCAGTGGCGGCGTGGCTGCTCACCGGCAAACCATCGGTCGGCTGGTCGGCTGGTTTCGGAGCGCTTGCGGTGGTGGTACCTGCCGGGCTCTTTGCCCGAGGCGTACTCCGCCAGAAGGCAAAACCGGACCCGCGCGCGGCAATGGCAGGGTTCTTTGGGTGGGAGATCGCCAAGATCGCACTGACGGTGGCGCTGCTCGCGGCAGCGCCCTGGCTGGTGCCGGAGTTGAGCTGGCTGGCCTTGCTTGCGGGCATGGTGGTCACGATGAAAACGTATTGGGTCGCGCTTGTGGTGCGCCCCGGTGTCCGAAAAACCGATTGATTGAGAGAAGAGTTGTCCGATGGCCGCAGAAGCGCACGCTCCGACTGCAAGTGAATACATCGTTCACCACCTGCAGCATCTTCAAAACGTCAAGCAGACCAAGATCGTTGATTTCACAGTCATCAACTATGACTCCGTGATCGTTGGTCTGTTTCTCGGCCTGCTCACGCTTTTGATTCTCTGGAGCGCCGCGCGCAAGGCCACCTCGGGCGTTCCGGGCCGTTTCCAGGCCGCAGTCGAGATGCTGGTTGAAATGGTCGACAACCAGGCCAAAGCCAACATTCCCAGCGCCGAAAGCCGCAAGTTCATCGCGCCTCTTGGGCTCACGGTGTTTGTCTGGATTTTCCTGATGAACTTCATGGACATGCTTCCGGTCGACCTGCTGCCTGCCATCTGGGCCCAAATTTATGGTGCCGCTGGCCATGATCCGCACGACGCATACCTGCGCGTCGTCCCCACGGCCGATCTGTCGACTACCCTTGGCCTGGCCTTTGCCGTTCTCCTGCTGCGCTTTTGGTACAGCGTGAAGATCAAGGGTGCCGGCGGTTGGGCTCACGAACTCGTTTCCGCGCCTTTTGGCACCAGCAGGAATCCGATCTTCGCCCTCATTCTGGGCGTGGTGAACCTGTTGATGCAGATCATCGAATATGTGGCCAACACCGTCTCGCACGGCATGCGGTTGTTCGGCAACATGTACGCCGGCGAACTCGTTTTCATGCTGATCGCCCTCATGGGCGGTGCGGCGGCGCTGTCGCTGTCGGGTGTGCTGCTGCCCGTGGGCCACGTGATTGCGGGCACCATCTGGACGCTGTTCCACATTCTGGTGATCTCCCTGCAGGCATTTATTTTCATGATGCTGGCACTGATCTACCTCGGGCAAGCGCACAACGCACACTAGTTTTCGCTTTCGTTTTTTCTTTCCTTAACTTTTCTTTTTAAATCAGGAGTCATCATGGAAAACATTCTCGGTCTCGTCGCTCTGGCTTGTGGTCTGATCGTGGGCCTTGGCGCGATCGGCGCCTCCATCGGCAGCGCGCTGATGGGCGGCAAGTACCTCGAATCGTCGGCGCGTCAGCCTGAGTTGATCAACGAGCTGCAAACCAAGATGTTCATCTTGGCTGGTCTGATCGACGCTGCTTTCCTGATCGGCGTTGCTATTGCCCTGCTGTTCGCATTTGCCAACCCCTTCGTGTCCACGTTCTTGGCCAACCTGCCCAAGTAAGCGACGTTCAACGCCACTCTAGAAAGGTGTTGCCGTGAGTATCAACGCGACCCTGTTCATTCAGGCGATCGTCTTCTTGATCCTGGTGTGGTTCACGATGAAATTCGTGTGGCCTCCGATCGCGAAGGCGTTGGATGAACGAGCACAAAAAATCGCCGAAGGCCTCGCCGCTGCCGACCGTGCCAAGTCCGAGCTGACCGCTGCCAACCAGCGGGTCGAAAAGGAGCTGTCACAGGCACGCAATGAGACGGCCTCGCGTCTTGCGGATGCCGACCGCCGCGCGCAGGCCATCATTGAAGAGGCCAAGGCACGCGCCACCGAAGAAGGCAACAAAATTGTTGCCGCCGCCCGTGCTGAGGCCGAGCAGCAAACGGTGCAAGCCAGGGAAGCCCTGCGTGAGCAGGTTGCTGCTCTGGCCGTCAGGGGCGCAGAGCAAATCCTCCGCAAGGAAGTCAATGCTGGCGTTCATGCCGACCTGCTTAACCGCTTGAAGACCGAGTTGTAAGGGGACATACATGGCTGAACTCGCCACCATTGCCCGCCCTTACGCCGACGCCTTGTTCAAGGCTGTCACATCGGGCGCCGGCGCCGATCTGGCCGCAACCGCTGCCTGGCTCGACGAACTGGCGGCAGTTGCCGCCAACCCGCAGATGCGCCAGTTCGCCGACAACCCGAAGGCGACGGCTGAGCAGATCTTTGCCGTGTTCTCCGGGGTGGCCCGTTCGGCCTTACCGCAGGAGGCTCAAAACTTCCTGCGAGCCGTCATCGACAACCGCCGCCTGGGCGCTCTGCCGGAAGTGGCGTCGCAGTTCCGCGTGCTAGTCAACAGTCGCAGCGGTTCCTCGGATGCCGTGGTGTACAGCGCTTTCCCCATGGACGCCGACGCGCTGGCATCGGTCAGCGACGCCCTGCAAAAGCGCTTTGGCCGCAAGCTCAACCTCAGCGTTGCCCCGGATGAATCTCTGATCGGCGGCATTCGCGTAGTGGTGGGTGACGAGGTGCTGGACACCTCGGTCAAGGCCCGTCTTGAACAAATGAAAGCGGCCCTCATCGCCTGAGGCGCTGAGGTCTGAAGCGAACCAAAGAAAGTGAAGGAAAGAGTCATGCAACTCAATCCAGCAGAAATTTCTGAACTCATCAAGAGCCGTATCGAAGGTCTGGCAGCCAGCAGCGACATCCGCAACCAGGGCACCGTGGTGTCCGTGTCGGACGGTATCGTGCGCGTGCATGGCCTGTCGGACGTGATGCAGGGCGAAATGCTCGAGTTCCCCGCCAGCAAGGATGGCCAGCCCTCCTTCGGCCTGGCCCTGAACCTCGAGCGCGACTCCGTCGGCGCAGTGATTTTGGGCGAATACGAGCACATCTCGGAAGGCGACACCGTCAAGTGCACGGGCCGCATTCTGGAAGTGCCCGTTGGCCCCGAACTGATTGGCCGCGTGGTGAATGCCCTGGGTCAGCCGATCGATGGCAAAGGCCCAATCAACGCCAAGCTCACCGACGTTATCGAAAAGGTTGCGCCTGGCGTGATCGCCCGCAAGTCGGTGGATCAGCCCCTGCAAACCGGCCTCAAGTCCATCGACTCGATGGTGCCTGTGGGCCGTGGCCAGCGTGAGTTGATCATTGGTGACCGCCAGACGGGCAAGACGGCCGTGGCTATCGATGCCATCATCGCCCAAAAGGGCCAGGGCGTGACCTGTATCTACGTCGCCATCGGCCAAAAGGCTTCGTCGATCAAGAACGTGGTGCGCGCACTGGAAAAAGCCGGTGCCATGGAGTACACCATTGTGGTGGCCGCCTCGGCTTCCGAATCGGCTGCCATGCAGTACGTATCGGCCTACTCCGGTTGCACGATGGGCGAGTACTTCCGCGACCGCGGTCAAGATGCCCTGATCGTGTACGACGACCTGTCCAAGCA
>JBKCTS010000486.1:0-2222 GCA_046318695.1 Acidovorax sp. | reverse complement strand
ACCCAGCCGCTCGCGCGCTGGCCACCGCGCGTAGCAACACGGTGGTGGTCCTCAACCCCCTGTTGTCCAACAACATGTTTGTGGACTTGCTGGAGGCGGTGCACCGAACGCTGCATCCTGCGGGCTACCTCATTTTGATCGGGGTCACGCACTACCGGCCGGAGGAAGAAGAGGCATTGCTCGCCAGTTACCTGGTGCAGCGCCCCGCAGGCTTGCTGGTGACCGGATTTGACCGCACACCGCATTGTCGCAAGCTCATCGAGCAAAGCGGCGTGCCTTGCGTGCACTTGATGGAAACATCGCACGAACCCGAACAGTATTGTGTGGGCTTTTCTCAAACGGAGGCGGGCCAGGCCTTGACAGATCACCTGCTGCAAATTGGGCGGCGTCACATTGCGTTTGCTGCGGCCCAGCTAGATCCGCGCGTGATGCAGCGTATGCAGGGGTACAGGCAGTCACTCTCCGCAGCGGGTTGCTACGACCCAGCCTTGGAGTTACTCAATCCCAAACCGTCCTCCAAGGCTTTGGGCGGGGAACTGCTGGAAACCCTGCTGCGTGAGCACCCGGAGGTCGATGCCATCTTCTTTTGCAACGATGACTTGGCACAAGGTGGCTTGTTGACAGCATTGCGCCTTGGTATCAAGGTACCCCAACAGGTCGCCGTAGCGGGCTTTAATGACCTGGATGGCAGCGAGCAGATGTGGCCCCCGCTCACCACTATCCACACCCCACGAGTGGAGATTGGTATGAACGCGGCCAGCATGCTGCTCAGCCTGATGCGCGGCGAACCACAGCGATCACACTGTGTGGATGTGGGGTGGGAACTGCTGTTGCGGCAAAGCACGTTGGGAGTCCCTTCTTGATGACCCGCCCTTCGGCAGTGGTTCCGTCGCAGACAGCCCATCGGTGGGCCTGAAGGGCACCAGGGTGGGGCCATCTTGCCACGCACATCGCCGCGCAGCAGCACAACGCCCCGGTCTATGGTTTTGAACGGCCCCGCAGTGTCTTCATGCTGATGCGCCGCAAAGGCAGGCGGTGGTGTGCCGCGTCGTCGCGCCTTGCCTGGCACCCCAACAGCAGCGATGGCAAATGCATCCAACTGCCGTTTTTAGGCTGAATCATGGCACTAGCGTTGCGCAGCAAACAGATCAATCGCCTGACGCATCAAAGCCAGCACGGGCTGTTCGAGCATCGGCAGCGTTGCCGCGATTCCGAGCATCCCGACGGTCAAGGTCACGGGAAAACCGACCGCATAAATGTTCATCTGCGGCGCAACCCTGGAAATGATGCCGAGGGTCAAGTTGACAAACAGTAGCAGGGCGATCATCGGCAACGCAATCCACAGCGCGCTCGAAAAAAGGGATGCGCCAATCTCATGCAGTCGCATGCTGGACAATGACTGAAGGAAGTTGCCAGTCACGGGAAACTGGTCAAAGCTCTTGACGACCGCCATCAGAATCAGGAGATGCCCGTTTATCGCCACAAACAGCAGCGTGGCCATGTGCCCAAAAAAACGGGCCACGGCGCTGACCTGGGCATTGGACGAAGGATCGAAAAACGATGCAAAGTTCAACCCCATCTGGAGACCGATGATTTCACCGGCCAGCTCAACCGAGGCAAAGACCAGCCGGACCGTGAAACCCATGGCCAGCCCGACCGCCACCTGCTGGGCTACGGCTGACAGCGCGTCGGGTCCTGTGATGCTGACCACCGGTTGATCCGCCAGCATCGCCTGGGCACACACGGCAACGAGAAACGCCAGTCCGATCTTGACCCGCATTGGGACGACCCGCATCGAGAACACGGGTGCGACAGAAAAGACAGCAAGAACCCGCAAAAACGGCCAGAGGATGGGCGACAGCCAAGCCGCGATCTGCGCTTCACTGAACGAAATCAACCGCCACCTCTTGCCTCAGAAGCCAGGAGCAACAAGCAATCCGAGGGGCTGGCGCTGTGCTGCCGCGTGCCGGACATGGACATCGCTCATTCGACCGGATGGCATGACCGCTGCTCATCCGATCACCGAGGGAATCGACTCGATCGTGCGGCGAATGTAGTCCACGAGTGAGCCGAGCATCCAAGGGCCAGCAATGGCAAACACCACCATGGCAGCAATCAGCTTGGGCACAAAGGCCAGGGTGGCCTCATGGATCTGGGTGACTGCCTGAAAAATGCTGACCACCAGCCCTACAGCCATCACAACGCCAAGCCCATGCCAGTCG
>JBKCTS010000485.1:0-1631 GCA_046318695.1 Acidovorax sp. | reverse complement strand
GAATATATTCTTGTTAAATAATCAACTATCGGCATATAGATTGCTGATCGGCTGCACACGGCAGATAGCTGCCGCATTTTTCACATCAAAAGAGCCTATACCGCCTGACCAACAACGCTTTTTAGCTATACAAACTATAGCAATCAAAACACGGAAGGCAGGGAGTGCGCCTGGGTAACAGCAGGCGGCTGGTCGGTGGGCCCGTCTGTCAGCGACTGCAGCAGTGCCCATCCCAAAGGCCATTCGCCATGGCCGGAGTCGATGTTGATGTGCCCTGCGTTCTGCATGCGCACAAACTCGCTGCCCCAGGCCCGTGCATAGGCGCCCGCCAGGCGGATGGGGCAAAACGGGTCGTTGCTGCTGGCCACCACGATGCTGCGGTAAGGCAGCGCCGCATAGGGCACGGGCGCGAAGTCGCTCAGGATGGCGCGGCGCTCGGGGTCGGCCGGTGCCACCAGCAGCGCGCCGCACACGCGGTCTGCAGCCTCGGCACCCATGTGTGTGGTGGCAATGCAGCCCAGGCTGTGCGCCACGATCACCACGGGGTGCGGCGCGGCCAGCACGGTCTTCTCCAACTGCTTGACCCAGGCCGAGCGCGTGGGCGTGGTCCAGTCGTCCTGCACCACACGGCGCGCGTGGGGCAGGCGCTCGGCCCACAGGCTCTGCCAGTGGCCGGGGCCTGAGTCGCGCCAGCCGGGAACGATGATGATGGAAGTGTTTTGGGTCACAGGGCCGGAATTCTGCGAGCCGCGCTTTAAAACCCAAACGACTTAATTCTTTTTATTTAATCGCCAAATCATCTAACAGGCGGCGAAGAACTACGTGAACGTCCATCGTCCGAACTACGCTATGCATCCTCCTCGTCCGCCAGCAAACGCTTCAGCCGCTGAGGATAGTTGTTGAGAAAGTCGTGGGTCACTGCGTAGTGCTCAGTGTCCTCAAAGGCTACTTCGGACAGGCCGGTGCCATCAAACAGAATGATCCTTGCGTTTGGGTAGGACAGCAGGATGGGAGAGTGCGTGGCAATGATGAATTGCGATTTATCTTCCACCAGCTGGTGGATCGCAAATAGCGCAGCGAGTTGGCGGTTGGGTGATAGGGCCGCCTCGGGTTCGTCCAGCAAGTACAACCCCTTGCCTTTGAACTTGTGCGTCAGCAGCGCCATAAATGCCTCTCCATGCGACCGCGCATGTAGCGATTTTCCTCCGTAGCTCTCCAGGTAACCAACCTCATCCATGTAGGTGGCCACGTTGAAAAAACTCTCTGCCCGCAAAAAATAGCCATCTTGCGGCGCGCGGTAGCTCCGCGCTAACCGCAGCACTTCGTGCAACGATGATTCTGAATCTGCACTTGCCAGCTTGAAGTTGCGCGTCCCACCCTCTGGGCTGTAACCCAGAGCCAGCGCTATCCCCTCGAGTAACGTTGATTTCCCGGAGCCGTTCTCACCCACGAAGAAGGTTACGTCCGGGTGAAACCTCAGCAGCCCCAAATCGCGGATCGCAGGTACGTTGTATGGGTAGCTGTCATAGTCCACGTCTGCATCTGGGCGGATGCAAACACTTTGTAGATAGGGTTTAGCGGCAAGCATGGGATCATGCTACCGGACTGCGCGTGCGAGTAAATCCCTGGGC
>JBKCTS010000484.1:0-6559 GCA_046318695.1 Acidovorax sp. | reverse complement strand
CTCGGGTGGTGTGCGAGATCGACAGGTGGACATGCGAGTCGAGCTCAAGCAGGGCCTTCACCAGGCTGGATTTGCCAGCGCCGCTCGGGGCCGCCACAACGAGGAGATTTCCAGGGTAGTCCATATTAAATAGGGCTCAACGCTACCAAAACATGAGCTTATTCGATGTTTTGCACTTGCTCGCGCATCTGTTCGACCAGGACCTTCATGTCGACACTTAGGCGCGTGAGGTCCAGCGCGGCCGACTTGGAGCCCAGCGTGTTGGCCTCGCGGTGCAGTTCCTGGATGAGAAAGTCCAGGCGCTTGCCCACCTCGCCGCCCTTCTTGAGCAGCCGCTCGATCTCGTCCAGGTGCGAATCGAGCCGGGTGATTTCTTCTGCAACATCGATGCGGATTGCAAAGGCCGTGGCCTCGGTCATGGCGCGGTCTCTGGCGACTTCGGGGGGGGTGGCGCCGTCGGTCAAAGCCATGGCCTCATTCCAGCGGTCCATGAAACGCTGGCGCTGCTGTTCTACGAGCAGTGGAACCATGGGGGTTGCCTGCTGCGCCAGGCTGCGTAACTGGTTGACGCGGTCCAGCAGCATGATGGCCAGGCGTTTGCCTTCCCGTTCGCGGGCAGTAATCAGTGCCTCCAGGGCCACCTGAGCCAGTTCAACGGCAGTTGCGCTCCAGTCTTCAGGGCCAGTCTCGGCGTTAGCGCACAGGCGCAGGACCTCTGCCACCGAAAGCGGGGCGGCACTGGGCAACCAGGCCCGCACGGAATCCTGCAAGCCATTGAGCCGCTGCAGCACGCGGGCTGTTGGGTCTGGCAGTGCGTTACTGTCGTCGCTTTCGATGGTGGCGCGTACCTCCACCTTGCCGCGTTTGAGTTGCGCAGTCAGCAAGTTGCGCAATGCGGGTTCCATGGCGCGCAGTTCATCGGGAAGGCGCAAGGAGAGGTCCAGGAACCGGCTGTTGACAGAGCGGATTTCCAGCCCGAGCCGTCGCGATACGTGCGTACGGGCATCGGCCGCCGAGTTGGCGGCCGCCACGCCACGCTGTACGCTGGCGTATCCGGTCATGCTGTAAACTGACATGAGACTTTTGAAGAAGCGGTTTTTCGGTGATTATCCGGGTTCCGTCACACGGCCGAGTCACCTTCGTAAAATATGTCAAAAATCAAGCCGGCACCCCTGCCGCCCGACACTCCCATTGGTGGATACCGTGTGATCCGCCGGGTGTCGTCTGGGGGCTTTGGCGTGGTGTATCTGGCCATAGATAGCGAAGGCCAGCAGGTAGCCATCAAGGAGTACCTCCCGTCCTCGCTTGCAACCCGCGCACCGGGCGAGCTTTTGCCCAAGGTCCCTTCTGAAAAGCTGTCGCTGTACCGGCTGGGCCTCAAGAGCTTTTTTGAAGAAGGGCGTTCGCTGGCGCAAATCTCGCACGCTTCGGTGGTGAGCGTGCTCAACTTCTTCCGCGAGAACGAAACCGTCTACATGGTGATGAACTACCTGGAGGGCGCGACCCTGCAGGATTTCATCATCACAGCCCGCGACCTGAAGACGCAAAAGGTTTTCCGGGAATCCACCATCCGCTCGCTGTTCGATGAGGTACTGCGAGGGCTTCGGATCGTGCACCAGCACAAGATGCTGCACCTGGATATCAAGCCAGCCAACATCTTCATCACCGACGACAACAAGGCGGTGATGATCGACTTTGGGGCGGCGCGGGAGGTGTTGTCCAAGGAGGGCAACTTCATACGCCCGATGTACACCCCCGGCTTCGCTGCGCCCGAGATGTACCGGCGCGATTCGCAGATGGGCCCCTGGACGGATATCTACGCCATCGGCGCATGCATCTATGCTTGCATGCAGGGCTTTCCGCCCAACGAGGCCCCGCAGCGTGTCGACAAGGACCGGCTTTCGCTCGCGCTGACCAAGTTGCGCGGCGTCTATTCCGACAATCTCATCGAGGTGGTTGAGTGGTGCATGGCGCTTGATCCGCTTTCGCGCCCGCAGTCGGTGTTTGCGCTGCAAAAAGAGCTCAGTCGCGAGGGCGAACGCCGCTACACCAAGCTCTCGGTCGCCGAAAAAATGCGCTTGCAGATCGACACCCTGGTGGCTGACACCAAGAAGAGCGTGCAGAAGGTGAGTGAAGTCACCAAAATGGGAGCCAAACCCCGATGAACCCCAATCAAGCCAAGCGGGTGGGGCTACGCATGTGTCCTTTGATCGTGCCATGGAAGCGCGCCGGTAGGCGTGAGCCACTATGAAATTTTCTGTATTCCAGATCAGCCGACGTGGCGGGCGCGAGAAGAACGAAGACCGCATGGGGTACTGCTACACACGCGAGTCGGTTCTTTTTGTGCTGGCCGACGGCATGGGTGGCCACCCGGAGGGCGAGGTCGCTGCCCAGATCGCGCTGCAAACCGTCTCGGCCCTGTTCCAGCGCGAGGCCAAGCCCCAGCTCAAGGATGTGCAGGAGTTCCTTTCGGGCGCATTATTGGCGGCGCACCATCAGATCCTGCGCTATGCCACCGATCGCGGCATGCTGGACACGCCGCGCACCACGCTGGTGGCTGCCGTGCTTCAGTCAGGTACAGCCACCTGGATACATTGCGGTGACTCTCGCCTTTACATGGCGCGTGATGGCGAGTTGCTGACGCGCACGCGCGACCATTCCTACCTGGAGCTGCGCAACGCTCCACCACCCGGACTGGACCGCCTCAACCGCAACGTGCTTTTCACGTGCCTGGGGTCACCCACCAAGCCGATCTATGACATTACCGGGCCGGTGCACCTGGAGCAGGGCGACCGCATATTGCTGTGTTCCGATGGCCTGTGGGGCACGCTCAGCGATGAGCATATTGCCCGCGAACTTTCGCGCAGTGCGGTATCGCATTCCGTACCCGACTTGGTCGAAGACGCCCTGCGTGCGGCGGGGGACAATAGCGACAACGTGACGGTGATCGCCCTGGAATGGGAGACCCCGGACGCGTTCGAGTCAACGCGGGGTGTCTCGACCGACAGCATCAGCGACGATGTGTTTGCGTCCACCATCCAGACGGGGCCTCTCGATGGTCTCGTCGATGACCTGGACGATGCGGCGATTGAGCGGTCCATTGCCGAGATCAACGAGGCGATCCGTCGTTCGGCTGCCCGCAAAGCGTGATCGGTTGACGGGTCTGCCCGTCTTGTACCGTCGCACTCTCAGGCCGATCGGCTGTTGGGCCTATGACCGGTGCTGTGACCCCACCTCGCGGTTCCCCTCGGCCGGTTCTGGCTCTTGCCGGCGGGATCTTGCGGGGGTGGTTCCCTGATCGATGTTGACCAGTTGCGGCCTTCAGGCCTTTGTGTTTCATGAGCCCTTCCACCACTTCCACCACTTCCACCACTTCCACCCCCTTTAGCCGACCTGCCAACCGGCTTGTGAACGCCTTGCGCCCCGTGCGCATCACGCGCCGTTACACCATCCACGCCGAAGGCTCGGTACTCATCGAATTTGGCAATACCAAGGTGCTGTGCACCGCATCGGTGGAGGAGCGCGTGCCGCCCCACAAGCGCGGCAGCGGCGAAGGCTGGGTGACGGCCGAGTACGGCATGCTTCCGCGTGCCACCCACACGCGCAGCGACCGCGAGGCCGCGCGCGGCAAACAAAGTGGCCGCACGCAGGAAATCCAGCGCCTCATCGGCCGGTCTCTGCGCGCCGTGTTCGACCTCAAGTTGCTGGGTGAGCGCACCATCCAGATCGATTGCGACGTGATTCAAGCCGATGGCGGTACCCGCACGGCCGCCATCACTGGCGCCTGGGTAGCGGCTCACGATGCCGTGTCCTGGCTGCTGACAGCGGGAAAGATCACACAGTCGCCCCTGCTGCAGCCGGTGGCGGCCATTTCGGTGGGTATCGTGCAGGGAACGCCCGTTTTGGATCTGGAATATGTGGAGGACGTGGACTGCGATACCGACATGAACGTGGTGATGACCGGTGCGGGCCACTATGTCGAAGTGCAGGGCACGGCCGAAGGCGCTGCGTTCTCACGGGCCGAGATGGACCAACTGCTGGCGCTGGCCGAAAAGGGCATTGGCGAGCTGGTGGCGTTGCAGGCACAGGCGCTTGCCCCTGCGAAGTAAAACGCTAGAAAAATAATAGCTACAAACGCTTTATGGACGTGCGCGAAGGGCTATTTTGATTATGAAAATCGTCTTGGCATCGAACAACCGCGGCAAGCTGGCCGAATTGCAGGCCATGTTCGCCCCGCTGGGGGTCGAGCTGGTACGCCAGGCCGACCTGGGTGTGGGCGAGGCGGAGGAGCCGTTTCGCACCTTTGTCGAAAATGCCTTGGCCAAGGCGCGCTTTGCTGCCGCCCACACCGGACTGCCCGCGCTGGCCGATGATGCCGGCCTGTGCGTTGACGCATTTGGCGGGCTGCCGGGCGTGGACACGGCTTACTACGCCACCCAGTTTGGCTATGAAAAGGGCGACGACAACAATGTGCGGGCGTTGCTGGAGCAGATGCAGGGCGTGGAGCAACGCCGTGCGGCCATGGTCAGCACGCTGGTCGCAGTGCGCAGCCCGCAAGACCCCGAACCACTGATCGCGGTTGGCCGCGTGGTGGGCGAGATCACCCGGCAACCGCAGGGCAGCAACGGTTTTGGCTTTGACCCGGTCATGTGGATCCCCGAATTCGGCAAGACCTTTGACGAGTTGCCCACCGAGATCAAGAATGCCCACAGCCACCGCGGTCGTGCCGCGCAGCAGATGCTTGCACTGATGCGCGAGCGCTGGCTGGCGTGACGAAAGCCTGGTTCTTGCGATGTCCATTCCCATCATTGCGTCCGTTACCGCCGATCCGCTCCCCCCGGAGGTATCCGCCGTGGTGCGCGACATCCAGCACTACATGCGCCCGGGCACGTTGCAACTGAGCAGCCTGCCGCCGCTTTCGCTGTATGTGCACCTGCCCTGGTGCCTCAAGAAATGTCCCTACTGCGATTTCAATTCGCATGAGTTTCGGACCGAGGCGACCTTGGGCGGGGGCGATGCCCCTGCGGCCCCGCAATCGGGCGTGCCCGAGCAGCGCTACATCGACGCCCTGATGGCCGACCTGGAGCGTGCGCTGCCCCTGATCTGGGCCCGCACCGTGCACAGCATCTTCATCGGTGGAGGAACGCCGAGCGTTTTTTCGCCGCAGTCCATCGACAGGCTGCTTGGCGATATCCGCGCGCGGCTGCGTCTGGAGCCCGACTGCGAGATCACGATGGAAGCCAATCCGGGCACCTTTGAAAAAGACCGGTTCCGCGCCTTTCGCGCGGCAGGGGTCACCCGCTTATCGATTGGCGTGCAAAGTTTCAATGACCGCCACCTCAAGGCGCTGGGCCGCGTGCACGACCGGGGCCAGGCCCTGGCCGCCGTGCAGGAGGCTGCCCAGGCGTTCGAGACCTTCAACCTCGACATCATGTACGGCCTGCCAGGCCAGACCCTGGTGGAACTTGAGGAAGACATGCAGACGGCATTGGCGCTCAACCCGCCGCACATCTCCATCTACCACCTCACCATTGAGCCCAACACCTATTTCGCCAAGTTCCCGCCCGTGATACCCGAGGACGACGAGGCCTACGCCATGCTCGACCGCATCACCGAGCTGACCGGGCAAGCCGGGCTGGCCCGCTACGAGGTTTCAGCCTACGCACGATCTGGCCACCAGTGCTTTCACAACACCAACTACTGGCAGTTTGGCGACTATCTGGGCATCGGGGCTGGTGCCCACAGCAAGCTGAGCTTTGCACACAGGGTGGTGCGCCAGGTGCGCTTTCGGGACCCCCGCCGCTACATGGAGAGCGCGCTGGCGGGTCATGCGGTGGCGCAGGATGATGATGTGCCACGAAGCGATCTGCCGTTTGAATACATGCTCAACGCGCTGCGGCTGCGCGAGGGCTTTGCGTTGCAGGATTTCACGGCCCGCACCGGCCTGCCCATCACATCAATTGCACGCGCGCTGGACGAAGCACAGCACAAGGGCCTGATCGAACGGGACCTGGCCCGTGTGCGTCCCACCGAGCGTGGGTTTGACTTCCTGAGTGATCTGCAGGAGTTGTTCCTCGCGCGCTGATGGGCCCGAGATAGCCTGCTCCCGCGGCAGCGCCGCCACAGATGGGACCGATGCCGAACCCTGGGTGTCCTGACAAAGATCAAGAAAATCCTGCCATAGGCTGCCTATAGTGGCATCCATGGAATCTTCCGAACCGGCCGCTCCGGTCCTGCGGGGCCGATCACTCACGAAGACCTACGGCAGCGGAGGAACTGCGGTGTATGCCCTGCGCGAAGTCGATATCGACATCGGGCGCGGCGAATTCATCGTGCTGCTGGGCGCCTCTGGCAGCGGTAAATCCACACTGCTCAATATCCTGGGCGGGCTCGACGTCCCCACGTCGGGCCAAGTCGAGTTTCAAGGCCAAACGCTCACTGGCGCCAGCGATGATGTTCTGACC
Organism: Acidovorax sp.; assembly: GCA_046318695.1. Classification (GTDB taxonomy): domain Bacteria; phylum Pseudomonadota; class Gammaproteobacteria; order Burkholderiales; family Burkholderiaceae_C; genus Acidovorax. Next base: position 95 of record JBKCTS010000484.1, on the reverse strand, counting down.
CGCTACCGCCGCGAGCACGTGGGTTTTGTTTTCCAGTTCTACAACCTCATCCCCAGCCTCACGGTTGCGGAGAACGTGGCCCTGGTCACCGACAG
>JBKCTS010000483.1:0-3749 GCA_046318695.1 Acidovorax sp. | reverse complement strand
CCGTAAGTCGGCGCGAGCCCGCAGGCCAGCGTGGCCAGGCCGAACAGCGAGTACAGCACCAGCAGGAGCCGCTTGCGGCCGAAGCGGTCGATGTAGGTGGACGCCAGCAGGCCCGAGGCGCCCGCAGACAGGGTGTAGGCCGACACCAGCAAGCCAAACTGCGCGTCGCTGATGCCAAACAGCCGCGTGAACTGCGGCCCCAGCGGCATCATGATCATGAAATCCAGGATGTGCGTGAACTGCACTCCAGCGAGCGTGATCAGCAGCCAAAACTCGCGGCGCTGCAGGCCCGGATCCGGCGCAGGCACAGGCTCGGGAGGGGACGGATCGGAAGTGGTGTGGGGCACAAGAGGCCGCCCGGCGGCGGATGCAAGCAACAAAGCAGCGCAGTGTGCCGCAATGCGCGAAACCTTGCAGCCGGTGGCCTGGCATGCGGCAGGCCCGGCCCAGGCCTGCCAGCGTGCAGCCTTCCGCAAAGGCCACGCCCTGCGCAACCGCTTTGCCCCATGGGGCGGCTCGCGGTCGCCGCGTAAAATGGAGGGTTTGCGCGGGGTGCTACCCCGGCACGACAACGCCCTACGGGCCAGACCGCGGCGGACTCCGACTGCCCACACCCACACCATGAACCAGCCAAGCTCCCCCGCCCTGCACACCTCTGCCCTGACTTCCCTGCCCCTGCTGGCACGCGGCAAGGTGCGCGACAACTACGCCGTGGGCGAAGACCGGATCCTGATGGTGGCCAGCGACCGCCTTTCGGCCTTTGACGTCATCATGGGCGAGCCGATTCCTGGCAAGGGCGAGTTGCTCACGCAGATGGCGCTGTTCTGGTTCGACAAGCTTGGCCACCTGTGCCCCAACCACCTCACCGGCGATGCCCCGGAAAGCGTGGTGAGCCCCGCGGAGGCCGCCCAGGTGCGCGGCCGTTCGATGCTGGTGCGGCGCCTCAAGCCGATTCCGGTCGAGGCCGTGGTGCGCGGCTACCTGGCAGGCAGCGGCTGGAAGGAGTACCAGCAGTCGCAGTCCGTCTGCGGCGTGCCGCTGCCCGCCGGCCTCACCAACGCAGCCCGGCTGCCAGAACCCATCTACACCCCTGCGGCCAAGGCCGCAGCCGGCGAGCACGATGAGAACATCACGTTCGAGCAGACCGTAGGCATGATCGGTGCCGACCTGGCCACCCGCATCCGCGACCTGAGCATCGCCATCTACAAGGCCGCAGCCGAGATCGCCCTTGCCAAAGGCATGATCATTGCCGACACGAAGTTCGAGTTCGGCCTTGCGCCCGACGGCACGCTGGTGCTGATGGACGAGGTGCTCACCCCGGACAGCTCGCGCTACTGGCCCGTGGAAGGCTATGCCGACGCGCTGGCCCGTGGCGAGAACCCGCCCAGCTACGACAAGCAGTTTGTGCGCGACTGGCTGGAGCAGGCGCAGATTGCCGGCAAACCCTGGGACAAGACGGCACCCGCGCCGCGCCTGCCGCGCGAGGTGATCGAGAAAACCGCCGCCAAGTACCGCGAGGCGCTGGATCGGCTGATGGGCTAGTGTCCTGAGCCACTACCGCAGCAACGCGGTCAACTCAGCACCACCGAGCTGAGGCGGCGGCGGTAGCTTGCCACCACGGGGTCTTCGGGCGGGATCTGCCCCTCGGCGACCTTGACCTTGGGCGGCTCGATGATCTCCAGAATCGCCACATAGGTCTTGCGGGCAGCCTCTTCGCTCCAGGCTTTGTCGCGCATCAGGATCTCCAGCAACTCGTCCATGGCCTCGGTCCAGCGCTGCTGCACCATCAACAGGCGGGCGCGGGCGTAGCGCGCATCAAAGTCGCGCTTGTTCGCGGCGATTTTGGCATCAAATTCGGCCTCCGCGCTTTCCCCTATTGCACTAACAGCTACGAAATCAATAGCATCCATCCAGGTCTTAAGCGCACCCAGGCGCAGCGAGCCGGCTGCCTTGGCAATCACTGGCGCAAAAGCCACCTTGGCGTCGTCGTCGTGCCCCAGCTGCAGCAGCAGCTTGACGTAGTCAAAACGGGCGTCGTCATTGCCCGGGTCGGTCGCCACCGCGTGCTGCAGTTTCTCCAGCGCGGTGTCTGCATCCCCCGACGACAGCGCTTGCATCGCCTCGTCTTCCTCGATGCCGGACTCGATGGCCTCGGCCGAGGGGATGTGCTTGTCCAGAAAGGCGCGGACCTGGCCTTCGGGCAGGGCGCCCATGAAGCCGTCCACGGGCCGGCCGTCCATGAGCAGCACACAGGTGGGAATGCTGCGGATGCCGAACATGCTGGCGATCTGCTGCTCTTGGTCGGAATCGATCTTGGCCAGCTTGAAGCGGCCCGCGTACTCGGTTTCGAGCTTTTCCAGCACCGGCCCCAGCGACTTGCACGGGCCGCACCACGGCGCCCAGAAATCGACCAGCACGGGCACGTTCATCGAGGCGGCAACGACCTCGTCTTCAAAATTTTCTACGGTGACGTCAATCATGATGGTACGGGCGCAGTCCTGTGAAGCGTGGCCGCCATTTTCGCCCATCGCCCGGTGGCGCTGGAGGGCGGGCGAGCGCAAAACGTAAAATTACGGGTTCTACCCACCGCGCCTGCGGGCCTTGGGCCCCGGTCAGCGCCACCCCACACACCATGAACCCCATCCAGATCGGCGTGGTCATGGGTTCCAGCAGCGACTGGGACACCATGCAGCATGCAGTGCACATCCTCGAGCAGTTCGGCATCGCTCATGAGGCCCGCGTCGTGTCGGCCCACCGCATGCCCGATGACATGTTCGCCTACGCCGAGGCCGCAGCCGCCAGGGGCCTGAAGGCCATCATCGCCGGGGCCGGGGGGGCCGCGCATCTGCCCGGCATGATCGCAGCCAAGACCAGCGTGCCGGTGCTGGGCGTGCCGGTGGCCAGCCGCCACCTGCACGGCGTGGATTCGCTGCACTGCATCGTGCAGATGCCCAAGGGCATTCCGGGGGCCACTTTTGCCATCGGCACGGCCGGTGCCGCCAACGCGGCCCTGTTTGCGGTGGCGCTGCTGGCCAACGAAAGCCCCGCGCTGCGCCAGCGCCTGGAGGCCTTCCGCGCCGAGCAGACGCAAGCAGCGCGCGACATGACCCTGCCCCCCGCCGCATGACCGAAGCGCTCACGCCCCTCCTTCCAGGATCGACGCTGGGTGTGCTCGGCGGTGGCCAGCTTGGCCGCATGTTCGTGCACCAGGCGCAGGCCATGGGTTACTTCACGGCCGTGCTCGATGCCGACCCCACCAGCCCGGCCGGGCTGGTGAGCCACCACCACATCCAGACCGGCTACGAAGACCCCGCGGGCCTGGCCGAGCTGTCCCGCGTGGCCGACGCGGTGACAACCGAGTTCGAAAACGTGCCCGCCGCCGCGTTGGCCACCCTGGCCCGGCAGCGCCCGGTATCGCCCGCCGCCAGCGCCGTGTCGGTGGCGCAAGACCGCGCCCGCGAGAAAGCCCACTTCGTGGCCTGCGGCGTGCCCTGCGCGCCCCATGCCGTGATCGAAACGGGCCAGCAGCTCGCCGCCGTCTCGCCCGACCTGCTGCCCGGCATTCTCAAGACCGCCCGCATGGGCTACGACGGCAAGGGCCAGGTGCGGGTGAAAACCGCTGCCGAGCTGGCCGCCGCCTGGGATGCCGTGGGCCGGGTGCCCTGCGTGCTGGAGAAGATGCTGCCCCTGCAGATCGAGTGCTCCGTCATCGTGGCGCGCGGTGCCGATGGCGCTATGGTGCACCAGCC
>JBKCTS010000482.1:0-15239 GCA_046318695.1 Acidovorax sp. | reverse complement strand
GGCTGCAATGCGTTTCCTCGGCCAGTTCGCGCAGACACGACTGCCACAGGGTTTCGCGCTGCTCTATGAACCCTCCCGGCACCGCCAGTTGCCCCTTGCCCGGTGCATGGGCGCGGCGGATGAGCAGGATTTGATCCTGGCAGCGCAGCACGGCATCGACGGTGACGAACACAGGCGGATAGGGCGCGGCAGACCATGCCTGGCGATAGCCGCGCAGCATGCGCCATTCTTCCTGCAGGGCTGCATACGCGGGCGTGTCGGCAAAGACCTCCAGTGCAACCTGGGTGCCCGAGGGCATCTGGGTCGCCAGCGGGGCCAGCGCCTGTAGAGCCTGCCCTGCCGCCGCGCCAAAGTAGGCATCGCGCACCGCAGTGGCATCAATGCTCCCCTGGCGCTCAACGTTGATCAGATCCCAGTCGGGGAAGGCGCGCAGGTAGCTGCTGGTGGCGTCTTTGAAGTGCCCCACCAAGCCAATGCGCGCGCCTTCGGGAGCCAGGCCCGCAACGGCGGCGCGCACGGCTTTCACCCACACGGCCTCGTTGTACCAGTCGCGCATCGGAAGCACCCGCACCCGGGCACGGTCGGCAGCAGGCAGGGCCGCACGCAGCATGGCCTCGCGCTCCTGCCAGGTGAACGGGTTCTTCGGCGAGCGTGCCTGCCAGGCAGAACCCACCACCACGATGACCTGCGCCGCGCTGGCCAGGGCTCGCTGCAGCAGGGCCAGGTGGCCGCTGTGCACCGGCTGAAAGCGACCGATGTAGATGGCGATATCGTGCATATGCCTCCAGTGGCAGGTACAGCCGACGCGGCACTGAGGGCTGCTTTCAGGCTGGCTTTGAAGGTATTTTTGACCACGGGCGCCTTTTGCGATTGCCCTTGATGCTACTTTTTTTATAGTGATTTTAGCGCGGCGCCGGGCGCAGGCGGCATCGCTCGGGGCAAGTCGCTGACGAAAGCAGTAGCGCCAGAACGAATCCATCGGATATGATGACTGTATAAATTAACAGTATTTATCCACGCGTTTTGATGCCCAGCACGGCAAGCTCCCATGTCCACCCCTGTGCCTGCAGCCTTGACCGCTTTCGACCCAGGCGACCTGCTGGCGCCGCATGTGGCCGAAGCCCTCTGGCGTGCGACGCAGATCCATGCAAGTGCCGCCCGGACGGTGCCCACGGGTTTTGATGCGCTGGATACACAGTTGCCCGGAGGGGGCTGGCCCACCCACAGCCTGACGGAAGTGCTCACGCCGCAGGCGGCTTTGTGCGAGTGGCGCCTGCTGGGCCGTTCACTGCCCGCGCTCATGCAGGACGGCGGTCGCCTCTATCTCATTGCCCCGCCCAAACAGCCGCACGCGGGCGGGCTGGCCCAGTTGGGGGTGGCGCAAGAGCAGATCCTGTGGATTGACGCCAGCAAGCCCGTAGACCGGCTCTGGGCCACAGAGCAGATCCTCAAGTCCGACCCTGCCGGGGCCGTGCTTGCCTGGCTGCCCCTGGCGCGGCCCGAGCAGATCCGGCGCTTGCAGATCCATGCGCAGTCGTGCGACGCACCGGTGTTCCTGTTCCGGCCCATGACCACGCTGATCGATGCATCCCCGGCCCCCTTGCGCATCACCGTGGTGCTGGCCCAAGGGTGGAATCTGGAGGTACGCATTGCCAAGCGCCGGGGCGCCTGTCTGGATGAATCGCTGTACCTGCCAGCCATGCCAGGCAACCTGGCGGACGTGATCCCGCCTCGGCTGCACACCGTACCGGCAGCACCTGCTGTCGCACCTTCGCGCAAGGAGGCCACCCATGCTCGGGCATTGGGCCGCATTGCTCCCCCTGCCGCTGCCCGCGTCCCCGTCGCCCATTGATGCGGCCTGCCTCGGAACCTGGGCATTGCAGTTCACCCCGCGGGTGGCACTGCTCGAAGGCTCGGTGGTCGCAGAGATGGCAGGCAGCGCACGCCTGTTCGGTGGCATGGAGCACCTGCGCGCCCAGGTGGAATGCGGGGCGCAGGAGCTCGGTGCCCGCGTGGCCTGGGCCCCCACGGGCAGCGCCGCACTGGCCCTGGTACGCCAGCCCGACAGCCAGGCAGCGCTGGACGGATTCAGCGCGCCACTCACCCAGGTGCTGGATGCCCTGCCCCTGCAAGCCATCACCGCCATCGCAGTGCACGCGGCCACGCTGGCCCGGGTGGGCTGCCGCACGCTGGGCGATGTCCGCAGGCTGCCCCGCGGCGGGCTGAGCCGGCGGTTCGACAAGGCCCTGCTCACGGCACTGGACCAGGCCTATGGCCTGCGGCCACAGGCCTACGCATGGATCACCCTGCCCGAGCAGTTCCACGCCCGGCTGGAGTTGATGTCGCGGGTCGAATCCGCCCCGGCGCTGCTGTTTGGGGCTCGGCGCCTGCTGGTGCAGATGGCGGGCTGGCTGGCTGCGCGGCGCCTGGGCGCAACGGCCTTCACGCTGCGCTGGTGCCACGACGTGATGCGCGCCAGAGAGGCCGGCACCGGAGGGGAAATCACGGTTCGCACAGCGCAACCCACGCAGAACACCGAACACCTGGCGCGCCTGCTGGCCGAGCACCTGGCCCATGTGCAACTGCTGGCCCCGGCCGGGGACATCGAACTGCTGGCCACAGAGGTGGTGCCCATCGTCGAAGAGAGCCGCTCGCTCATTCCGGAAACCCTGCGCAAGGGCGGCAGCACGGACCTGGCACTCGAACGCATCCAGGCCCGCCTGGGCAACGCCTGCGTGCGCCGACCGGTGATGTCGCCCGACCACCGGCTGGAATGGATGCAAAGCTGGGACAGCACGCCCGGCAAGCGCCCGCGGGCCCCGAAAGCTGTGCCGGCGTATGAATATCCCCTGCCCACCTGGGTGCTCGATGAGCCGCTGCGGCTGATGGAACGCGACAACCGCCCCTTCTACCAGGGACCGCTGCAAATGCTGCTGGGCCCCGACCGGATCGAAGGCGGCTGGTGGCACCGCAGCACGGCGGGGCCGGATGCCGTGCCCCTGAATGTGCAACGGGACTACTGGCTGGCGCTGAGCCCGCACGCGGGCGTGCTATGGATTTTCCAGCAGCGGCTGGCGCACGACCAGACAGCCTGGTTCCTGCACGGGCACTTTGCCTGAGGACGCCGGGATGACGCCCCCCTTCCCATCCCTGCCCGACTACGCCGAACTGCGCTGCGTGTCGAACTTCACCTTCCTGCGCGGCGCCAGCCACCCCGAAGAACTGGTGGAGCGCGCCAAGGCGCTGGGCTACCGCGCCCTGGCCATCACCGACGAATGCACCATGGCCGGTGTGGTGCGCGCCCATGTGGCAGCCAAGGCCGCAGGCCTGCCACTGCTGCTGGGCTCACAGTTTTGCATCACGCCGCGCAGCAGCGCCGAAGCACCCTTCACGCTGGTGCTGCTGGCGCAAAACCTGACCGGCTACGGCAACCTGTGCGCCTTCATCACGCGGTTGCGGCGCGCGTGCGACAAAGGCACCTACCAACTCACCCGGGACCACATCACCGGTGGCGAACTCACCGACTGCCTGGCCCTGCTGTGCCCCGACCGCAAGGCCACCCAGGCGCAACTGGAGGGCCTGGGCCTGTGGGCGCTGCACCAGTTCATGGGGCGCTGCTGGATCGGCGTGGACCAGATGCGCCGCCTGGACGATGAGCTCTGGCTGCACCGCATGCGCCACCTGTCAGGGCTGACCACGCTACCCCTGGTGGCCGTGGGCGATGTGCACATGCATGTGCGCTCGCGCAAGCCGTTGCAGGACATGCTGACCGCCACCCGCCTGGGCCAACCCCTGACTGAGTGCGGCCAGGCCCTGCAGCGCAGTGCCGAGCAACACCTGCGCACCCGGCTGCGGCTGGCCCGCACTTTTGCACCCGACCTGCTGGCCGAAACGCTGCGGGTGGCAGCCCGGTGCAGCTTCAGCCTGGACGAGCTGCGCTACCAATACCCCGACGAGGTGGTGCCGCCCGGGCACACGGCCGCCAGCTTCCTGCGCCAGGTAACGTACGAAGGCGCGGGCCGCCGCTGGCAGCAGGGCATCACCGCCGCGGTGCAGGGGCAGATCGAGCACGAGCTGTCGCTGATCTGCGAGCTGCGCTACGAGCACTACTTCCTCACGGTGTACGACATCGTGGCGTTTGCGCGCTCACGGCACATCCTGTGCCAGGGCCGCGGCTCGGCGGCCAACAGCGTGGTCTGCTACTGCCTGGGCGTGACCGAGGTGGACCCGGCGCGCATGTCGGTGCTGTTTGAGCGCTTCATCAGCAAGGAGCGCAACGAACCCCCAGACATCGATATCGACTTCGAGCACCAGCGCCGCGAAGAAGTCATCCAGTACCTGTACGCCAAGTACGGACGCGACCGCGCCGCGCTCACGGCCACCGTCATCCGCTACCGCCCCCGCTCGGCCATCCGCGACGTAGGCAAGGCGCTGGGCTTTGACCTGGACACGATCGACGCCATCGCCAAAGGCCAGAAATGGTTTGACGGCACCGATGTGCGGCTCGAGCGTTTTGACGAACTGGGCATGGACGTGGAGGACTTGGCCATACGCCAGCTCATCACCCTCACCAGCCAGCTGATCGGCTTCCCCCGGCACCTGTCGCAGCACACTGGCGGCTTCGTGCTCACCCGCGACCTGCTGTGCCGCATGGTGCCGGTGCAAAACGCCTCCATGCCCGAGCGCACGGTGATCGAATGGGACAAGGACGACCTGGATGCCGCCGGGCTGCTCAAGGTGGATGTGCTGGCGCTGGGCATGCTGTCGGCCCTGCGGCGGGCGCTGGACCTGATCGGCCAGCGGCGCGGCTGCGAATTCGGCATGCAGGACATCCCGGCCGAAGACCCCGCCACCTACGACATGGTCTGCAAAGCCGACACCATGGGCGTCTTCCAGATCGAGAGCCGCGCCCAGATGAGCATGCTGCCCCGGCTGCGCCCCCGGTGCTTCTACGACCTGGTGATCGAAGTCGCCATCGTGCGGCCCGGCCCCATCCAGGGCGGCATGGTGCACCCCTACCTGAACCGACGCCAGGGCAAGGAGCCCGTGACCTACCCCAGCGAGGCCCTGAAGACCGCCCTGGGCCGCACGCTGGGCGTGCCGGTGTTTCAAGAGCAAGTAATGCAGATCTCTATCCTGGCGGCAGGCTTCACGCCCGGCGAGGCCGACGGCCTGCGCCGTGCCATGGCGGCATGGAAGCGCAAGGGCGGGCTGGGCCAGTACTACCGCCGTATCGTCGAAGGCATGACGGCGCGCGGCTATGCGCGCGAATTTGCCGAGCAGATCTTCGAGCAGATCAAGGGGTTTTCGGAATACGGCTTCCCCGAAAGCCACGCGGCCAGCTTTGCCCTGCTGGTGTACGCCTCGTCGTGGATCAAGTGCCACGAACCCGCCGCATTTCTGGCGGCGCTGCTCAACAGCCAGCCCATGGGGTTTTACAGCCCCAGCCAGCTGGTGCAGGACGCGCGCCGCCACGGCGTGGAGGTGCGCCCCGTCGATGTGATGTACAGCAATGCAGACACCTCCCTGGAAGACCTGCCGGGCACACCCGCCGTGCGCCTGGGCCTGCACCTGGTGCATGGCCTGCGGCGCGCCAGCGCCGACCGCATCATGACCGAGCGCAGCAAGGCCCCTTTTGACAGCGCCGAGGAACTGGCCCGCCGCGCCAGCCTGGAGCAGCACGAGATGAAACGGCTGGCCGCCGCCGGTGCGCTGGCCTCCCTGTCGGGCCATCGGCGCCAGCAGGTGTGGGACGCCGCCGCACTGCACGCACCGCCCCGGCTGCTGCAGGATGCGCCCGTGGAGGAAGACTTTCTGGATCTGCCTGCAGCCTCCGAAAGCGAAGATGTGCTGTGGGATTACGCATCGGTGGGCCTGAGCTTGCGCAGCCACCCAATGGCGCTGCTGCGCCCCCGGCTCGACAGGTACCGACTCAAAACATCGCACGACCTGCGCCACACCCCCGACGGACGCACAGTGCGCACCGCTGGCATCGTCACGCTGCGCCAGCAGCCCGCCACGGCCAACGGCACCATTTTTGTATCACTGGAAGACGAACATGGCACCACCCAAATCATCGTGTGGCGCAGCCTGCGCGACACCCAGCGGCAGACTCTGCTGGGCTCGCGCCTGCTGGCGGTCAAGGGGCGGTGGCAGCGCCAGGGCGATGTCTGCAACCTGATTGCAGAGCGACTGGCAGACCTTTCTCCCCTGCTGGGGCAACTGGCGACCATGAGCCGGGATTTCCGCTGAAAGCACAGGTATCCCTGCACCGCAGGCACGCCTGCTGGGCAACGCCCCCGCAGCCGAACACGCCCGCCACGCGTTTGATCGTGCAACAGGACGTGGCATCGAGGCACCCCGACCAAATCACCAGCCAGGCACGGAGGCCGGCAGGCCGGCGTGGCGCCCACGCGGTACCGGTCCATACCAGCCTCGCAGAACAACGCTGCACCTCGCCACCGACCACGCCATCGGCATAGCCACGACAATGCAGTGGACCGAGGCCTGTTCGCAAGGAGGGTGAATGCTGCAAGTCAGTGGTGACTTTTCAGGGGCGCTGGCGATCCTGGCCAGCGCGCTGGGCTGCGGGCTGCTGATGGGCATCGAACGCGAACGCCGCAAGGGGCATGGACCAGGCCGCGGACCGGCAGGTATCCGAACCTTCACGCTCACCAGCCTGGCAGGCGGCGCGGCCGCGCTGCTGGATTCGCCCGCTTTGATCGCTGTGGGAGCCGTCTTCGTTGCGGGCTTGGGCTTGCTCAGTGCCTGGCGAGACACGCTCGACGACCCCGGCATGACCACTGAGGTCGCCCTGCTGCTGGCATACCTGATTGGCGTGATGTGCGCGCACAGCCAACCCGTGGCAGCCGCACTGGCGGTGTCAGCCACGGTGCTGCTGGCCGCCCGCGACAGCCTGCACCGCCTATCGCGCCAGTGGCTGCAGCCGGGCGAGGCACGCGATGGCCTCGTGCTTGCCGCACTGGCCCTGCTGGTGGTACCCCTCGTACCTGATCAGCCACTCTGGGGCGACGCCCTGAACCCGCAGGTGGTGGTCAGGCTTCTGGTGGTACTGCTGCTGATCCAGTCGGTGGCCCATCTGGGCCGCAGGCTGATGAACGCCCGGCATGCACTGGGGCTGGCTTCGCTGGCCTCCGGCTTCGTTTCCAGCACCGCCACCATCGCCACGCTGGGCGTGCAGGCCCGAAGCACCCCGGCACAGGCCCGGCTGCAGGCGGGTGCAGCCGTGGTCTCGTGTACTGCCACCATGATGCAGTTGCTGGTGGTAACCGCCACCGTGCAGCCCGCATGGCTGCTGCACATAGCCGCACCCGCCGGAACCGCCGCGCTCTTCGCCCTTGCTTGGGGGGCGTGGCTCATGCGGCCCGCATCAGAGGGCGCCACACCCACCCACGATGGCGCCACGCCAGGCAGCAACAGCCCAAATTCCACCGCCGTCATGGCTCCACCCACGCCCTGTGCCGCGCCCACGCCTCCAGGTGCACCAGAGCTGCACGCAGACGCACCGTCCATGGCGGATTCGCGCATGTTCAAGCTGCGTGACGCGGCTCTGGTGGCCATCCTGCTCACGGCGGTGCAGGCCGCAGTCCACGGACTCACGCTGGCATTCGGCGACGCGGGCCTGCTAGCGGGAACCTTGCTGGCCGCTCTGGCCGACCTGCACGCGGCGGCCGCGGCCGTGCTGCTACAGGGCACCCCGGCAGATGCCGGCAGCCCCGCCTTGGTCCAGGCCCTGATGACCGCCGTGCTGGTGCATGCCGCCAGCAAGAGCGTGGTGGCCATCATCAGCGGTGGCTGGCGCTTTGCCAAATACGCCCTGCCGGGCATCTGGGGGCACTCGCTGGTGTTTGCGGCATGGCTGCTGCTGCGCTGACAACCTGGCCCATGCAACCGCCGGGATGTCGCAGTGCCAGCCGCTGCACCCACGATCACCTGGCCTGATCGCAGCGCCCATCCATGAGCGGCACACCATTGCACCGCTCAAGAAGTCACGCTCCGGCGGCTGGCCCTCAACCATCCCCGAAACTCGCATGAACGCAGGCTTTTTGAGTTAAGTGCCGTTGACGTATGCACAACCGGCAATTGATCCGGCTTGCCCCACGGCTCGATTGGGCCCCGATCGGTTGGAGTCTGCGGGCACGCTCGGAATCGCTCATCCCCAACCTCGCATCTCAACGCCAATACCAAAGCTCGCCCAGCGGCAGGATTATTTGGTGTATTTGAACTGACAGCTATTCAACCTAAAAAAGGCAGTTGACCGCTTGTCATCTTGGCGCACACCGCACGGACTCGGCTCTTGGGTTGTTTTTGCAGCCTCACCCTTGGGGTGACAGCGCTATGCACTTGCCAGCACCGCTTTTGGAGCGCCATGCGGTGTTGCTTCTCCTTGCAGGCACGAGCCTGCCGCGTCGTCGCGCCTCGCCTGGCACCCCAACAGCAGCCCTGGCAAATGCATCCAACTGCCGTTTTTAGGTTCAATTCAAATCATTTTTTGACTGCATCTCCCGCAGCTGTACGCAAGGCCCCCAACTCGGTGTACAAGTCCACCATGGTACGCAATCCAATATCCTTATTGTATTTTTCAATGACATCGCGTAAACGATTACGAATACGTTCCATGTCGGCTTTTGGTAGAGATGCCACCACCATTCCTTTGGCCTTCAGCTCCGCCAATGCTTTTGAATTGGCCTCACGGCTCAAAGCGCGTTGTACGTCGCGCGATTCCAACGCGGCTCGCTGGAGTGCTTTTTGTTGTTGCGGACTAAGCTTATCCCAGGTGGCTTTCGATATCAAAACCACAAAGGCAGAATACACATGTTGCGAAAGCGTTAGATATTTTTGAGTCTCGTAAAAACGACTTGAAAGTATGGTGGGTAGTGGATTCTCCTGGCCATCCACCGTTTGATTTTTCAGCGCATCATACACTTGGGGGAACGGCATCGGAACCGATTCGAAACCAAGCCGATTGAAACTATCGACCAGCATTGGGTTTTGCATGGTGCGCATACGCAGACCTTTGAAGTCGGCCATGCTTTCGATTGGCTTGCGGCTGTTGGTCATCTGACGAAAGCCATTTTCCCAATATGCAAGACCAATGAGTTGATGCTTTGGCAATTGGTCCAACAAGCGCTGCCCCCAGGGGCCGTCTAAAATTATCTGAGCCTCACGTTCATTAATAAATGTGAACGGATAATTAATGGCCGAGTAGCTACGATCCAGGCCCACCAAAGTAGAACTGTCAGGCACAGTCATGTCCTGACGTCCTTCTTGCAGCGCCTTGATCATGGTGAGATCGTTGCCAAGAGCACCGCCAGCGTGCAGTTCGATCCGGATACTTCCGTTGGTATAACTCTCCACCCGTTTGGCAAAATCTTGCACACCTTTTGCCTGGACAGAGTCTGCAGACAAGCCGATACCAACCTTCAATGTCTGTTGAGCGTGCGCTGTAAGTACGTTTACAGAAAGCAGAAGGGGCAGTACGCATGCTACCCATCTGTGATTTTGAATTTTCATCGTATGCCCCCTGTGATCTGTAAAACTTTTTGTTTTTTACTGGTGGCTTGAATGGTGTCGTTGTGCGGCAAGGAAAAAATGGCAACGGCTCGAACTTGTTCATCCGCCATAATCTTTAGGCTGGACGCGGCAGCAGCAATTTGCTCAACCAGTGCAGCGTTTTGCTGCGTGGTTTGATCCATCTGCCTCACGACAGCGTTTACTTGCTGCACACCAAAAGCTTGCTCACTGCTCGCTGTGTTTATTTCGGCAATGATGTCTGTGACCCGCCGAATCGATCCAACCACTTCAATCATGGTGGCCCCGGCTTTGTCTGCCAGGCGCGTACCATGCTCGACCCGTACTACGCTTGCTCCTATGAGCGCTTTGATTTGCTTTGCGGCCTCTGCCGATCGGCTGGCAAGGCTACGCACCTCAGAGGCGACCACTGCAAAACCGCGTCCTTGTTCCCCAGCGCGAGCAGCTTCCACGGCGGCATTCAGAGCAAGAATATTGGTCTGAAACGCAATACCGTCAATCACACTAATAATCTCCGCGATGCGCTTGGACGATTCGTTGATGTCCTTCATGGTTTCAACCACTTGGTTGACCACATTGCCCCCATCGATCGCCACCGCACTCGCACTTTGAGCTAGCTGGTTGGCCTGGCTTGCATTGTCAGCGTTTTGCTTGATGGTTTGGCTGAGATCCTCGAGGGAAGACGCCGTTTCTTCCAAGGACGCTGCCTGCTGCTCCGTTCGGAGGCTCAAGTCGTTGTTGCCCACCGCAATTTCCGAACTGGCATTGGCAACGCCTTCTGACCCGGAGCGCACGGCTGAAACCACACTCACCAAGTCTGCCTGCATGTTGCGCAGAGCACCAAGCAAAGCACCAATTTCGTTATGCCCTGTTTCAGGAATTTGAGGGGTCAGGTCGCCTGACCCAATGCGGTTGGAAACATCAACGGCTTGCGTGAGTGCGCGGGAAATCTTCCGCACCAACAAATAGCCCGCCAACGCAGCCAACACGAGGCCCATAACCACGGAGGCAATGGAACTCCAATAGATGACTTCAGAGCGCTCCTCCGCGGCGTTGTACGCGTTGCGCGCTTCGTCCATCTGGATTTTCACCAAGGCAGCCAGAAGCTCTCGGGTCGCTTCATACAGGGCTGGCATCTTGTTAAGGCCGTAGTCCACCGCCTTGCTGGGGTCATTTAAAGTCAACGCCTTGATGGTCGGCTTGACCCCTTCTTCTTCAAACTTGGTGCGCCGTTCGACAAACTCTTTCGCGATCCGTTCTTCTTCGGGCTTGCGGGGCACAGCGATGTAGGCATCCCAAACCTTGTCGATTCTGGACTTTTCGAGATCAATTTTTGCGTTGAGTTTGGAAATCAGCTCAGGCAATGGCTCTAGCAACATGATGCCAATGCTGATCTGGTTGTGCAGCATTCCTTGTTGGACATCGGCCAGTTGCCCCAGCGCGATGGTTCGGTCTTGATAGACCGAACGCAATGCTGCGTTGGATGCAGATATGCCATAGAGACCTACTCCACCAATTGCCATCAAAATGATCGACAAGAATCCGATCAGCAAGGTGAGTTGGGTGGAAATTTTCACGTCTCTCAAGGCCATGCTGATCACCTCTTTAGGTGGATTGGAGTCACCCTGCGGGTGACTCCATGTAGGTTATTTACGCATGCGAGCCAACTCGTCCTGTGTTTCCTTCCACAAGTCCATGCCCACATTCACCGCGATACTAGCATTGATCGCGGTGAGTTTTTCACGCATACGGCCTGCCTCGGTAGCGCGAAGTACGGTGACCTCCATGCCCTTGGCCTTGAGGTCCTCCAGTGCCTTGGCTGCTTCAGCGCGCGTGTCTTTGCGTTCGAAGTCGCGGCTGGTCTTGGCGGCCGTCATCAACACGTTCTTTTCATCCTTGCTGAGACCATCCCAAAATTTCTTGCTCACCAGCACAATCCAGGGGCTGTAGACGTGGTTTGAGACTGTCAGATACTTCTGGATTTCATAGAAGCGGCTAGAAAGAATGGTGTTGAACGGGTTTTCTTGGCCGTCTACTGCGCGAGTTTCCAGCGCACTGAACAGTTCAGAGAATGGCAGTGGGACAGCATTGGCACCCAGTGACTTGAAGCTATCCAGGAACACCGGGTTTTGCATCACACGCAGCTTGATACCGCTCAAGTCTTCAAGCTTGGCAACCGTCTTCTTGCTGTTGGTCAGGTTGCGAAAGCCGTTCTCCCAATAGACCAGGCCAACCAAGCCTTTTTCTTCAAGCTTGGCGCGCACCTTGTCGCCAATTGGGCCATCCAAGATGGCATCTGCTTCTTGGGTGTTGTTGAAAAGAAAGGGGGTATCCCAAAGCGCCATCTCTTTCGTGATGCCGACCAATGTGGCGGTGGAACCCACCATCATTTCTTGTGCACCACCAATCAGTGCCTGCTGCATCTGCACGTCGGAGCCCAAGGCGGCAGCGCCCACAGTGCGCAGCTTCATCTTGCCGCCCGAGAGCTTTTCAACTTCGTCCGCCAGTACTTTTGCGGCGCGTCCTTGGTTTGATTGCTCGTTCAGGCCATAGCCGAAGCGGATCAAACGGGGCTTGATGTCTTGAGCGTAGGCGAGGCCCGACGTCAGCAAACCGATACCAACGGCACCAACGATGAGTGAGCGTCGAAACATTTTCATTAATCTCTCCTGGGATAAGGTTAAAAAGTCAAAGGTTATTAAAAGTACACCTTTCAGTGCACTATCGCATCCACTTCACTGGATATGTGACCAACGCAGGGAATAGGGTGAGCAAAAGCAGCAGCACGCAGTAGACTGCCAAAAACGGGTTGACGCCCTTGATGACTTCGTCGAGTCGCATTCGGCCTATGCCGGCGACCACATTAAGCACCGTGCCGACTGGGGGCGTGATCAAGCCGATCGAGCCATTCAAGATGAACATCAGTCCAAAATAAATCGGGTCAATGCCAGCTGCTACCGCGATGGGCAACATCACGGGGGCAAAGATCAAAATCGTGGGCGTGAGGTCCAGTGCGGTTCCAATCACGACCAGCAGGATCTGCATGACGAACATTAATGCGATTGGATAGTCAATCAAGGGGCCTAACCAACCGGTCATGGTAGCAGGCAAATCGGCCAAGCTAATCATGTAGCTGGCGACTTGGGCTCCCGCGCACAAAAGCATCACAATAGAGGTGGTCTTAGCCGCACGCACCAGCACGCCATGCAGATCTGAAAGCTTCATTTCGCGGTGCACAAAGAAGGCGACGAACAGGGCATACACTGCTGCCACCACGGCTGCTTCGGTGGGGGTGAAAACGCCACTCTTCATGCCGCCGATGATGATCACGGGCATCAGCAGGGCCCAGAATGCCTTGCCGGTTTCGCGCAGACGGCTCATGAAGGGCAATTTGGTGCCCGCTGGCAGGTCCAGCTTGCGCAACAAAATTCTCCAAGTAATGATCAAGCCAACGCCCATCATCAATCCTGGAACAATGCCCGAGAGAAACAGGGAGGATATGGAGGTGTTGGTGGTGACGCCATAGATCACGAAGGGCATGGATGGCGGAATGATGGGCGCAATGATCCCGCCGGAGGCTATAAGCCCAGCCGACGTTGCCATCGGGTAGCCGTGGGCACGCATCATCGGCAGTAAGATGGTGGCCAGCGCTGCGGTATCAGCCAAGGCAGAACCACTCATACTTGCCATCAAAATGGCGGCGCCAATCGTCACATAACCCAGGCCACCGGGAATGTGTCCGACCCATGCTTGCGCCATGTTAATGATGCGTCGGCTAATGCCACCCGCATTCATTAGCTCGCCTGCCAAGATGAAAAAAGGCACGGCCAACAAGGCGAAACTGTCAACGCCTGCCACCATGTTTTGAGCGAACAACTGCGTGTCAAAAAAGCCCAAGACCCACGCCATGGAGGCGCCAGTCAGCAGCAGGGCAAATGCCATGGGCATGCCAATACCCATGAATACCAGCATGCCTGCTATGAATACGAAAGCAACCCAACCTTGGTTCATGATGATTTCTTTTCTTTTTTGATATATCGGCTGGGCTTACTCGACTTCGTGCACGTGGCCAAGGTCTAGCGTCTTTCCAACGACCAGTTGGTACAGCGCCATCAGGCCGATGGCCGAACTGCACAAGAATGCAGGCAGGGGCAGCAGTGCTTGTGGGTAACCCATGACGACGCTTCGGTTATCCATACCGACCATCACTTGCTGCCAAGCACCCCAAGCCAACAGGGCGCAACTCAGCACCACCAGCGCGTGGATGCCACGGGTTGTCAATTTGAGCAGCGCCTCCCGGCCTGGCTTGAACAGGGGCTGCAACAAGCTGGTAAATGCCATGTGTTCGCCTTTTGGATAGGCTGCCGTGGCACCAATGAATACCATCCACACAAATAGCAGGCGCGACAACTCTTCGCTGGCTACGATACCGCTGCCAAAGCCGTAGCGCAACACCACATTCACAAACACCGAACCAGCCATAATTGCCAAGCATATGGCCATGAGGGTGTCGGAAATTTTTTGAAATCGGTCGTTCATGCGCCCTCCTGCTGAGTTTCATTGCTAAGCCAATTGCAGGCCAGCCGGGTAATTTGTTCCACCGTTAAGGTTGCGTCCATATGCAAAACACCCACCTCGCCGATCGGTGACTCCAAGGTTTCGAACTGGCTGGCAACCAAACTGGGCGGAAAAAGGTGTTCGCCCGCACGGGCGGTCACTCGCTTTAGCGCTTGCTCATGGCTGATATCCATGAACACAAAACGCAGCCCCGCGGAAGCTTTGCGCAAGCGGTCCCGGTAGTCGCGGCGCAGCGCCGAGCAGGTCAGCACCGCACCGTCGCTGTGTCGGACCAGTTCATCCGCCAAGGCAGCCAGCCAGTCGGTGCGGTCTTCGTCGGTTAATGGCAAACCCTGGCGCATTTTATCAATATTGCTTTGCGGGTGATATGCATCACCTTCAATCAAAGGCAGCCCCAAGACATTAGCCAAGGATTGCCCTGCACTCGATTTTCCGCAGCCCGCAACGCCCATCATTACAATTGACTTCATTTTTGATAGCGTCATCTATAAAAAGAAATAAAACGCCTGCACGTTTCCGTTTAATAATTTTGCTCTGCTTTTACGCAGCAGACTCCGCCCATCATCCCCACTAGCTTCATTTTTTGGAGCACAATATCTGCAAATAAACAGCTAAGCGTCCTCAATGCACTATCTTGCCTCATTTATCCGCTACAAGCGCTACCCATCATCACAATCGCATTGTTTTTTGGATAGCGCTATCTATAGAGACGGAAAAAAAAGGGCGATCGCCCTAATCCCTATTGAAGTTTTTTTCATTTCCGTGATTGTTAACACGGCATGGTCATTTAAGATAGCGCTATCCTAACGAGACAGAACAACGCCAACAATCAGGGAAAGTACCTAGTATGACTGTAGTGCGACGCAAGAGTAGGGCTTCGGGCCGCGTTACCTTGGATCATGTGGCCGAAGCGGCAGGCGTCAGTCGCATCACTGCTTCGCGTGCTTTGCGAGGCGAGCGAGGCGTGGGCGCAGAGTTGGTGAACCGGGTTACCCAGGCGGCGGCCGGCTTGGGCTATGTGCCAGACCCAGCCGCGCGCGGGCGGGCGCGGGGGCGGTGACACACGGTGGTGGTGCTCAAACCCCGGGTGTGCGACAAAATGTTTGTTG
>JBKCTS010000481.1:0-4637 GCA_046318695.1 Acidovorax sp. | reverse complement strand
GCCAAAGAGTCATTTAGTGATGCCCAGTCTTTCTCCCGTGCCCGTGCGGCAGCGTCGCAAGCAGGCCCGCCCGCAGGAGTTGCTCGACGCCGCGCTCGAGTTGTTCGTCGAGAAGGGCTTCAGCGCCACGCGCAGCGAAGAGGTGGCCCAGCGCGCCGGGGTGTCCAAGGGCACGCTGTTTTTGTACTTCCCCAGCAAGGAAGAACTGTTCAAGGCCGTGGTCCGCGAGAACATTGCGGGCCGGTTCAGCGAGTGGAACTCCGAACTCGAAACCATGACAGGCAGCACCAGCGATGTGCTGCGCTACTGCTACAAGGTCTGGTGGGAGCGTATTGGCTGCACCAAGGCGTCGGGCATCACCAAGCTGATGTTCAGCGAGGCGCAGAATTTCCCGGAGATAGCGGAGTTCTACCAGCAGGAAGTGATCTTTCCAGGGCAGGCTTTGATCCGCCGCATTCTCCAGCGCGGCATTGACCGCGGCGAGTTCCGCCACGTACCGTTGGATGGAGCCACCTATCTGGTGATGGTGCCGATGATCTTTCTGATGCTCTGGGAAAACTCCATGGGCGCCTGCAGTCCCCAGGTCATGGGGCTGACCCCGCAGACCTATATGGATAGCGCGCTTGACGGCATTTTGCACGGCCTGTGCGTGCGGCCTGATGCGGCGCTTGCGCCCGCGACTTCTTTCACCGATTCCCCACATCTTCCTCGCTGACACCATGAAACGCTGGACTTACTGGGCGGCGGCCGCCGTCATCGTGGTGCTTGTGGGCGCAGGCCTGTGGAAGGCGCAGGCTGCGCGCCAGGCCCAGCAAAAGGCCGCTGCCGCTGCCGCGCTGGAACGTGCCCAGGCACCCCTGGAGCTTGTGGCTACCGATGTGGTCACCGTGCGCGCGCAGCAGATCGCACTGGACGTGCCGGTGTCCGGCTCGCTGCGGGCGGTGGACTCGGCCATGCTCAAGGCGCGTGTGGCGGGCGAACTGCAGGGGCTGGTGCTGCGCGAAGGCGACACGGTGCGCGCCGGCGACATTGTGGCCCGCATCGACCCCATCGAAGCCCAGGCGCGCCTGCGCCAGGCACAGCAGCAGGCCGATGCAGCCCGCGCCCAGGTGGACATCAACCTGCGCCAGTTCAACAACAACAAGGCGCTGGTGGATCAGGGTTTTATCTCGCCCACCGCGCTGGTCACCTCGCAGGCCAGCCTGGAGTCCGCCCAGTCCAACCACCAGGCGGCGCTGGCGGCGGCCGACGTGGCGCGCAAGTCGCTGCAGGACACCGTGATCCGCAGTCCGATCAGCGGAGTCGTGTCGCAGCGGCTGGCCCAGCCGGGCGAGCGGGTGGCGCTCGATGCGCGGGTGATCGAGGTCGTGGATCTCTCCAAGATGGAACTGGAGGCCCTGCTGTCGCCCGCCGATTCGGTGCGCGTGCGGGTCGGGCAGACCGCCGTTCTCTCTGTGGAGGGCGTGAGCACGCCGGTGACAGCCACGGTGGCCCGCATCAGCCCCTCGGCGCAGGCGGCCAATCGCACTGTGCCTGCGTATCTGCGGGTGCAGACCTTGGCATCGGGCCCTGCCCTGCGCCAGGGGCTCTTTGTGCAGGGTTTGCTAAACACCGGCACGGCCGATGCCCTGGTGGTGCCGCTGAGCGCGGTGCGCACCGACAAACCTGCGCCCTACGTGCAGGCCATCCGCCAGGGCCAGGTGGTGCATGTGCCCGTGCGCACGGGCGCACGCTCCAAGCTGGGCGAAGACACCGTGGTTGCCGTTGAGGGCCTGGAGCGCGACCAGCAGGTGCTGGCCGGGCATGTCGGGCTGCTGCGTGAGGGCACCGCCGTGACCGTGGGCGCCGCAGCCTCGTCTGCACCGCCCCAACCCGCCAGATAAGCCGCGCCATGTGGTTCACCCAGGTCAGCCTTAAGAACCCCGTGTTCGCCACGATGGTGATGCTCGCCATCGTGGTGCTGGGCCTGTTCTCGTACCAGCGTCTGAAAGTCGATCAGTTCCCCAACATCGACTTCCCGGTGGTTGTGGTCACGGTGGACTACCCCGGCGCCTCGCCCGAGATCGTCTAGAGCGAAGTCACCAAGAAGATCGAGGAAGGCGTGAATTCGATCGCCGGGATCAATGCGCTGACCTCGCGCAGCTACGAAGGCGCGGCGGTGGTCATCATCGAGTTTCAACTGCACATCGACGGGCGCAAGGCCGCCGAAGACGTGCGCGAGAAGGTGGCCACCGTGCGCCCGCTTTTGCGCACCGAGGTCAAGGAGCCGCGGGTGCTGCGCTTCGACCCGGCCAGCCGCGCTGTGTGGTCGCTGGCGGTGCTGCCCGATGAAAAACCCGCAGGCACGGCACGCAGCGCCGTCGAGCTGACCACCTGGGCCGAGCAGGTCCTGAAAAAGCGGCTGGAGAACGTGCGCGGTGTGGGCGCCGTGAACCTGGTGGGCGCAACCCGGCGCGAGATCAACATCTACCTGAACCCGCAGGCGCTGGAAGCCTACGGCGTGACGCCCGACCAGGTGGTTGCCGCCGTGCGCAGCGAAAACCAGGATCTGCCGGTGGGCGCGATCCGGTCGCTGGCGCAAGAGCGCGTGGTCCAGATCGATGCCCGCATGGAGCGCCCCGAAGATTTTGGCCGCATCATCGTCGTGCGCAAAGCCGGTGCGCCGGTGCGCCTGGAGCAACTGGCCCGCGTGAACGACGGGGCCCAGGAAACCGAGAGCCTGGCCCTGTACAACGGGCAGCGCACGCTGCTGCTGTCGGTGCAGAAATCACAGGGCGAGAACACCATCGGGGTGGTCGATGGCCTCAACGCCGCCGTCAAGGAGCTGCGCGAGCAGTTGCCGCCCGGTGTGCGGCTGGAGACCATTGGCGACAGCTCCCGCCCCATCCGCGTGGCGGTCAACAACGTGCGGCAGACCCTGATCGAAGGTGCCATCCTCACGGTGCTCATCGTGTTTCTGTTCCTGAACTCCTGGCGGTCCACGGTGATTACGGGGCTCACTTTGCCCATTTCGCTGATCGGCACCTTCCTGTTCATGAACATGTTTGGGTTCACCATCAACATGATCACGCTGATGGCGCTGAGCCTGTGCGTGGGCCTGCTGATTGACGATGCCATTGTGGTGCGCGAGAACATCGTGCGCCATGTGCAGATGGGCAAGTCGGCGTACAACGCGGCCATGGAGGGCACGCAGGAGATCGGGCTGGCCGTGCTGGCCACCACGCTGTCCATCGTGGCAGTGTTCATGCCGATCGGCTTCATGGGCGGGATCATCGGCAAGTTCTTTCACGAGTTCGGCATCACCATCGTGGCTGCCGTGCTGATCTCGATGTTTGTGAGCTTCACGCTCGACCCCATGCTCTCCAGCGTGTGGCATGACCCAAGCATCCACGGCCACGGCCAGGGCCCGCGCGGCGCCCCGGTGAGCTTCTACGACAAGACCATCGGCCGCGTCACCGGCTGGTTTGACCGCGCCACCGACCGCCTGGCCGAGGCTTACCAGTCCATCCTGCGCTGGTCGCTGGTGCACAAGCTGGCCACCCTGCTCATTGCTGTGGGCATCTTCGTGCTCAGCATCGTCATGGTGCCGCTGCTGGGTACCGAGTTTGTGCCCAAGGCCGATTTCTCGGAAACCACCGTCAACTTCTACACGCCGGTGGGCTCCTCGCTGGAGGCCACCGAGGCCAAGGCGCGGCAAGTCGAAGGCATCCTGCGCGAGCTGCCCGAGGTGCGCTACACCCTGGCCACCATCAACACGGGCTCGGCCCAGGGCAAGATCTACGCCAGCATCTACGTGCGACTGGTGGACCGCAAGAACCGCAGCCGCAGCGTGGACCAGATGTCCGACGTATTGCGCGAGCGCCTGCAGCGGGTGCCCGGCATCACCGTGACGCATGTGGGCCTGCTCGACGCGGTGGGGGGTAACAAGCAGGTGGAGTTCTCGCTGCAAGGGCCGGATCTGCACGAGCTGGAGCGCCTGACGCGCATCGTCACCGACAAGCTCCGCGCCATCCCTGGTCTGGTGGATCTGGACACCAGCCTCAAGCCGGACAAGCCCGTGATTGCGTTGGAATTGCAGCGCGATGTGGCGTCTGACCTGGGCCTGTCGGTGGCGCCCATGGCTGCATCGCTGCGCACGCTGGTGGCTGGCACCACGGTGGGCAACTGGCGCGCGCCCGACGACCAGACCTACGACGTGAACGTGCGCCTGGCTCCCGAGGCCCGAACCGCCCCGCAGGACTTGGAGCGCCTGCCGTTCGCCCTCACGGGTGCTGATGGCTCCGCACGGGTCGTCAAGCTCAACCAGGTGGCCCGCGTGACGGAAACCACCGGAGCCAACCAGATCAACCGCCGCGACCTGACGCGCGAAGTCGCCGTGAACGCCAACGTGTCGCGGCGCTCGGCCGGTGAGGTGTCGGCAGACATCCGCAAAGCCCTCGATACCGTGCCCTTCCCGCCCGGCTACCGCTACCAGTTTGGCGGCTCCACCAAGAACATGGCCGAGTCGTTCGGCTACGCCATCTCGGCGCTGGCCAAGGCCATCATCTTTATCTACATGATCCTGGCCAGCCAGTTAAAGAGCTTACAGCAGCCGCAGGCGCTGATTACATAGCTGCCGCTGACGCTGATAGGCGTGG
>JBKCTS010000480.1:0-9723 GCA_046318695.1 Acidovorax sp. | reverse complement strand
GATCAAGGAAAACCACATTGCTGCGGCTGGCGGCGTGGCGGCGGTGCTCAAGGCGGCGCAGGCGGTGGCCGCGCGGGCAAAGTTCATTGAAATCGAGGTGGAAACGCTGGAGCAGTTGGCCCAGGCGCTGGACGCCGGGGCCACGATGGTGCTGCTGGACAACATGCCCCTGCCCATGCTGCGCAAGGCGGTGCGCATCAACGCGGGCCGGGCCATCCTGGAGATTTCGGGCGGAGTGACCTTGGCGGGGCTTCGCGAGCTTGCAGAAACGGGCGTGGACCGCATCTCCATTGGTACGCTGACCAAGGACGTGAAGGCGACGGATTTCTCCATGCGCCTGCAGGAAATTCACTGAACACCCGCCCGAGCTGCTGCGCGGCTGCCGTGGGGCAATGCAATGGAGTCATGCCATGACCAGAGTGATTGATATCGAATACGAGCAGCCCGACAAGGCCGCGGCAGGCGTTGTCTGCTCCACCAAACACGCCTGGGCCCGCGTGCCCCCCGAGCCATCGCAGGCCGAGCGTGCGGCGCTCAAGGACAAGATCCGCCGCCTGCTGAAAGAAAAAAACGCGGTGATGGTGTCGCACTACTACGTGCACCCTGACCTGCAGGATCTGGCCGAGGAAACCGGCGGCCTGGTCAGTGACTCGCTGGAGATGGCCCGCTTTGGCCGCGACCATGCGGCGCAGACCCTGGTGGTGAGCGGCGTGCGCTTCATGGGCGAGACGGCCAAGATCCTGAGCCCGGAAAAGACCGTGCTCATGCCCGACCTGGACGCCACCTGCTCGCTGGACCTGGGCTGCCCCATCGACGAGTTCAGCGCTTTTTGCGACCAGTATCCCGACCGCACCGTGGTGGTGTACGCCAACACCAGCGCCGCCGTGAAAGCCCGGGCCGACTGGCTTGTTACATCGAGCTGCGCGCTGCAGATTGTTAGCGCGCTCAAGGCCGCAGGCCAGAAGATCCTGTGGGCCCCAGACCGCCACCTGGGCGCGTACATCCAGCGCGAAACCGGCGCGGACATGGTGCTGTGGAACGGCGCCTGCATCGTGCACGACGAGTTCAAGGCGCTGGAGCTGGAACTGCTCAAAAAAGAGCACCCGGCCGCCAAGGTGCTTGTTCACCCCGAAAGCCCCGCCGACGTGGTGGCCCTGGCCGATGCGGTGGGCTCCACCAGCGCCATTTTGAAAGCGGCACGCGAGATGAATGCGACCGAATTCATCGTGGCCACCGACAACGGCATGATGCACAAGCTGCGCACGCTCAACCCCGGCAAGACGTTTTACGAGGCCCCCACCGCAGGCAACAGCGCCACCTGCAAAAGCTGCGCGCACTGCCCGTGGATGGCAATGAACAGCCTGGCCGATGTGGCCCGCGTGCTGGAGACGGGTGCCAACCCGGTGCAGGTGGACCCCGCGTTGATTCCGCGCGCGCGCAAGCCCATTGATCGCATGCTGGCCTTCACTGCCGCGCTCAAAAGCGGGCAGCCCACCGCCGCGCTCGTGCCCCACCTGGGCGCTGCCTGAGGCCACAGCGCCAGGAAGACCGTCCGTTTGCTACTGAAAATGTAGCTATAAATGCCCTACAGGCAAGCGCGATAGCCGGTTTTGACTGATATTTCACTGATTGATTTCACCCAGCCCCTCGATGGGGCGTCGCCGCCGCTGCGCCACGCCTTCGGCCCTGCGCGCCAAGTGTGCGTGGCGCGCACGCTGGCGCAGGTGCGCGATGTGCTCGATGCCGTGCACGACGCGGCGCAGCGCGGGCTCTGGTGCGTGGGCTATGTGCGCTACGAGGCCGCGGCGGCCTTCGATCAAGCGCTGCAGACCCATGCCCCCGATGGGCCACTGGCCTGGTTCGGCGTTTACGACGCGCCCCAGCCCTGGCCGCATTCGGCCACGCAAGCCCCCCCGGCCCAGGTTGACTGGGCCGACAGCCTCTCGCGCAGTGATTTTGATGCCGCGCTGGCGCGCATCCAGCAGGCCATACGCAACGGCGAGCTCTACCAGGTCAACTACACCGCTGCGCTGCTTGGAACACTGCACGGCAGCCCGCAGGCGCTGTTTGCCGCGCTGCAGCGCGCCCAGCCTGGCGGCTACGCGGCCCACATCCAGGCTGGCGACGAGCAGATTCTGTCGGTCTCGCCGGAGCTGTTCTTTGACTGGCGTGAAGCTGCGGACGGCTCGCAGGGCAGCGCAGCAGGCGAGATCCTGGCCCGGCCCATGAAAGGCACGGCTCCGCGTGGCCGCACCGCTGGGGAGGATGAGGCCCATGCCGAGCGCCTGCGCACCACGCCCAAGGAGCGCGCCGAGAACGTGATGATCGTGGACCTGCTGCGCAACGACCTCTCGCGCATTGCCATGCCCCACAGCGTGCAGGTGCCCGCACTGTTTGCCACGCAGGCGCTGTCCACCGTCTGGCAGATGACGTCGGACGTGCGCGCCCGCACGCGCTCCGGCATCACGCTGACCGATGTGTTCGCGGCGCTCTTTCCGTGTGGTTCGGTCACCGGCGCACCCAAGGTGCGCGCCATGCAGATGATCCGCGCGCTGGAGCCTGCGCCGCGCGGCGTCTATTGCGGGGCCGTTGGCGTGGTGCGGCCTGCCGGTCCGGCAGGGGCCAGCGGCCGCCATGCCGTGGCCGCCACGTTCAACGTGCCCATCCGCACGGTCGTTCTGCGGCAGGATGCCGCTGCCCAAGGCAGTGCGCCATCGCTGCGTGCCACTTGCGGGATCGGCAGCGGCATCACCGCCGATGCACAGCCCCTAGCCGAATGGAACGAGTGGCGTCACAAGCGCGCCTTTGTCGAGCGCGCCAGCATGCCGTTCGAGGTGTTGGAAACCCTGGGTTTGCGCGACGGCACCTTCCCGCACGCCGACCTGCACCTGCGGCGCATGGGCGAGGCGGCTGCACATTTCGGATTCCCGTGGAGCGCGCAAGCCGCGCGCCAGCAACTGCAGATCGCATCGCAGGCCCACCGGGGCGGCCCTGCGCGCGTGCGGCTGCTGCTGGCCGCAGATGGCAGGTTTCAGTCTGAAGTGTTTGCCTTGCAACCCACCGCAGAGCCGGTGCGGCTGCAGCTGGCCGACCGGCCCTTCGCCGAGGCGCACAGCGAGTTCGTGCGCCACAAGACCACCCGGCGCGGCCACTATGCGGCGTTTGCGCCTGTGGCCGGTTCCGGCATTTTTGACACCGTGCTCTGGAACGACGCGGGCGAGATCACCGAGACCACGTTTGGCAATGTGGCCGCGTTGCTGGACGGGCAGTGGGTGACGCCGCCGCTGTCGTGCGGGCTGCTGCCCGGCGTGGGCCGTGCCGTGGCGCTGGCCGAGGGGCGCGTGGCCGAAGCCGTGGTGCGGGTGGAGGATGTGCCGCGCGTGCAGGCCTGGGCCTTCATCAACAGCCTGCGCGGCTGGCTGGACGCGACGCTCGAGCACTGACCCTTCGGCGCTCGTGTTCCGTGGCTTGCCGCGGGGCGCGTCCGGCGCCGGGCGTCAGATCCGCTCTTTGGCGTACGAACCGCGGTCCATGTCCACCACTTCCACGCTCAGTTGCACCGTCACCCCTACCGGGCGCGGCGTCAGGTCGCGCAGCACGGCGGCGATGCGGTCGGACAGTGCCTTTTTGGCCTCGGGCGTGCGGCCCGACAGCAGGCGCAGTTGCGCATGCACGAACGCGCGCTGGGCAGGCGCGGTGCCAATGGCGAAGCTGTCGGCCACCACGAAGCGGGTCTTGAGGTCGGCCTCGTCCAGCACCTCGGGATGCGCGCACAGGGTTGCGTTCAACGCGGACAGGGCCTCTGCTTCAGGAAAGTGAGGCAGGTTGCCAGAGTATTCGACGATGAGGTGGGGCATGGGACGGGTCCGGATGCGTGGTGGGCGACGGGCGCCATGCCCCGCAGGGCTGGCGCAGCGCACCGTGGCCGGGCGCTTGAGACAGTGTAGAGCAAGCCCTGGTGCCGCTGCGCCGGTCAACCGGCCCGCAATGACCTGGGCGCGCGCCTTCAGCGCCAGGCACCGGGCAGTGCAAACACCAACTGGCGGGGCTCGGGCAGTTCCAGATGCGGCACTTCGGCCAGCAGTGGCGCGTGCAGCCGCTCGCGCAGGCAGGCCGTCATGGCGTCGGCGGCTTCGGTGTCGGCCATGGGCTGGTTTGCAACCCAGCCAGCCAGGTGGAGCCCGCGCGCGCGGATGGCCTCGGCCGTAAGCAGGGCATGGCTGGTGCAGCCTGCGCGCAGGCCCACCACCAGCACCACGGGCAGCGCCAGGGCCAGGGCCAAGTCGGCGGCTGTGTGGGTGTCGTTCAGGGGCTCCAGCAGGCCGCCTGGCCCCTCCACCACCACGGCGTCGGCCTGGGCAGCCAGCGCCCTGTAACTTTGCACCAGGGCCGCCACATCGATGTGCACGCCCGCGCGGGCCGCGGCAATTTGTGCGGGCAGGGCTTCGGGCAGCAGTACCGGGTTGTCCAGGGCGGCAGACACCGCCACGGTGGAGGCTGCGCGCAGGGACAGCGCATCCTCGCAGCCCCAGTCATCACCCCAGGGCACCAGACCCGTGGCCACGGGCTTCATGCCGACCACCCGGGGGTGGTGGGGCGCCAGCGCGTGCAGCAGGCCGGAGGCGATGAGCGTCTTGCCAGCGCCGGGCTCCGTGCCGATCACAAAATATCCGGTGGTCATCCGTTTTC
Organism: Acidovorax sp.; assembly: GCA_046318695.1. GTDB lineage: Bacteria > Pseudomonadota > Gammaproteobacteria > Burkholderiales > Burkholderiaceae_C > Acidovorax. The sequence goes on along the minus strand of JBKCTS010000480.1, from coordinate 5,034 downwards.
CTCGGGGTAAATCAGGAGTTTGCAGGGGCGCTGCGCAGCGTGGTGGAGCAGCCGCGTGTGCTGTAGGTGCGAACCGGGCTGGAGCCGCACCCGGCGCAGCGGCGTGTGGCCAGGCGGCTGCAGGTCATCGGGACACGGGCGGGACGAGGATCGTTGGCGCTGCGGGCGCTGCGACCTCGGGGTAGTCGCGGCTGTAGTGCAGGCCACGGCTTTCGCGGCGTAGCTGCGCGCTTTTCACAATCAGATCGGCCACCTGCACCAGGTTGCGCAGCTCCAGCAGGTCGCGCGTGACATGAAAGTGCGCGTAGAACTCCTGGATCTCGGCCTGCAGCATGGCGATGCGGTGGGCAGCGCGCTCCAGGCGTTTGTTGGTGCGCACGATGCCCACGTAGTCCCACATGAAGCGGCGCAGCTCGTCCCAGTTGTGCGAGATGACCACGGACTCGTCTGCGTCCTGCACACGGCTGGTGTCCCAGGCAGGAAGCGGGCTTTGGTCGATGGCGGGCGCGGCGGCAATCGCCTGCGCGGCGGCGCGGGCAAACACCATGCACTCAAGCAGCGAGTTGCTGGCCAGCCGGTTGGCACCGTGCAGACCGGTGCACGCCACCTCGCCCACCGCATACAGGCCAGGCAGGTCGGTGCGACCGGCCAGATCGGTCAGCACGCCACCGCAGGTGAAGTGGGCGGTGGGCACCACGGGAATCGGCTCTTTGGTGATGTCGATGCCGAGCGACGCGCAGTGCGCCAGGATGTTCGGAAAGTGCTCCTGCAAGAAGGCGGGGCTTTGGTGCGAGATGTCCAGGTGCACGCAATCGAGGCCGTGCTTTTTCATCTCGAAGTCGATGGCGCGGGCGACCACGTCGCGCGGGGCCAGTTCGGCGCGCGGGTCGTGGTCAACCATGAAGCGTGTGCCATCGGGCAGCTTGAGCTGCCCGCCCTCGCCGCGCACGGCCTCGCTGATGAGGAAGGACTTTTCGTGCGGGTGGTACAGCCCGGTGGGGTGGAACTGGATGAACTCCATGTTCCCCACGCGGCAGCCTGCCCGCCATGCGGCGGCAATGCCGTCGCCGGTGGCGGTGTCGGGGTTGGTGGTGTAGAGGTACACCTTGCCCGCGCCGCCAGTGGCCAGAATGGTCTGCGGTGCACGGAAGGTCACCACCTCGTCGATATCGTTGTCCAGCGCGTACAGCCCCAGGCAGCGGTTGCCGGGCAGGCCCAGCTTGCGGGTGGTGATCAGGTCCACCAGCGTGTGCTGCTCAAACAGCGTGATGCCGGGCGTGGCGCGCACCACATCGATCAGCGTGCGCTGCACGGCTGCGCCGGTCGCGTCGGTTACGTGGGCGATGCGCCGGGCGCTGTGGCCGCCCTCGCGCGTCAGGTGCAGCTGTTCGCCTTCGAGCGTGAAGGGCACCCCGAGCTCACGCAGCCATGCGATGGACGCCGGTGCGTTTTCCACCACAAAGCGCGTTGTGGCCAGGTCGCACAGGCCCGCGCCCGCCACCAGGGTGTCCTCGATGTGCGCGGCAAAGCTGTCGTCATCGGCCAGCACAGCAGCAATGCCGCCCTGGGCCCAGCCGCTGGATCCGTCTTTGAGGGCGCGCTTGGTGATGACCGCCACGCGGTGCGTCGCAGCCAGATGCAGGGCGGCCGACAGGCCGGCCAGGCCGCTGCCTACGATGAGGACGTCAAAGTCGTGGGATGCCATGGCGTACGTGTGGTGTTAAAGGGGTGCCAAAACCAGCGGGCAGGCGCTAGGCGGGCGTGTACGCCAGGCGCACGTAAATGGGCGCAAACGCTTCGGCCTGCGTGATCTCGATCAGGGTCTCTTTGGCCAGCTCCAGCAGCGCAATGAAGGTCACCACCAGCACGGTGCTGCCTTCTTCGGGGTGGAACAGCTCTTCAAATTCCACGAAGCGGCGGCCCTGCAGCGTCTTGAGCACCTTGCTCATGTATTCGCGCACCGAGAGCTCCTCGCGCGAGATCTTGTGGTGCTGCACCAGCTTGGCGCGCTTCAAGATGTCGCGCCAGGCATCTTGCAGATCCACCACATGCACATCCGGAAAGCGCGGCTGCAGGCTCTGCTCGATGTAGACCTGTGCCTTCAGGAAGTCGCGCCCGTACTGCGGCATGTGCGACAGGCGCATTGCGGCCAGCTTCATCTGCTCGTATTCGAGCAGCCGGCGCACCAGCTCGGCGCGGGGGTCTTCAGGCTCGTCGGCGCCTTCTTGCCGCTTGGGCGGCAGCAGCATGCGCGACTTGATCTCAATGAGCATGGCCGCCATCAGCAGGTACTCGGCCGCCAGTTCCAGGTTGCGGCTGCGGATCTCGTCCACATACGCAAGGTACTGCCGGGTGACCCCCACCATGGGGATGTCAAGGATGTTGAAGTTCTGCTTGCGGATCAGGTACAGCAGCAAGTCCAGCGGGCCTTCAAAGGCTTCGAGGAAGACTTCGAGCGCATCGGGCGGGATGTACAGGTCTTGCGGCAGCGCAAACAGCGGCTCGCCGTACAGGCGCGCCAGAGCCACCTGGTCCACCGCCAGCGGCATGCCGTCGTCGCCCAGCGCAAGCGCGCCGGACACATCGGAGGCCTCGACCTCGCTCGCAGTGGTCATGGATGTTTGCTATCAAAAAGATAGCTGCAATCGCTTACGGGACAGGCGCGTGTGGCTGGTGTGACTGAAAAATCTCCCATGGCGGGCGTCGCTTGGGGTGTCAGTCAACCTGCAGGCCGGATGTCGCCGAGATCATTCGGCGCTGGTCTGATACACATAGGGCTTTTGCGGCACACGGGCTTCGTCGTACTCGCCCCAGACCTTGCGATCCACGGCCTTGTCCCACAGCAAGGAACGGCCCAGCTGCTGCTGCTTTTCAAGCTCGGGCTTGCTGGCCTTGAGGTGGTTGATGAACTGCGTGGCATCGGACTGGTAGTCGGGGCGGCGAAAAATGGACATGGACTGAAACCCTCTCTGACTGCGATTTTACCGGGACTCGACCGTGCACCTGCCCTGCCAAACCACGTGGCCCTGTCCCCACCTTCGCTGCGCAGGATGAGCGGCGGCTTGTGCATCAGCCGCCGCCGGGGCGAAATGGGGGCGCCGACGACCGCCAAGGCACTGCCCGTGCGCTGACTGTCACGGGCGCAGCGTGCACGCTCAGCGCACCCGCATGCCAGGGGTCGCCCCCGGCCAGGGGTTGAGCACGTAGATGCCGGGGTGGGCCTTCTCGTCGCCGTGGCTGGCGGCCAGCACCATGCCTTCGGAGACGCCAAACTTCATCTTGCGCGGGGCCAGGTTGGCCACCATCACCGTGTGTTTGCCGATCAGGTCGCCAGGCTGGTAGGCGCTGGCAATGCCGCTGAACACGTTGCGGTGGCGGCCTTCGCCCACGTCCAGCGTCAGGCGCAGCAGCTTGGTGGAGCCCTCGACCGGCTCGCAGTTCACGATCAGCGCAATGCGCAGGTCGATCTTGGTGAAGTCGTCGATGGTGATGGTGGGGGCCAATGCTTCGCCGCCTGGCGCTGCGGTGCTTTCGATCGCTTGTGGTGCCTGCTGTGCAAGCGGCGGTGGCTCAAACAAGGCATCGAGCTGCTCGGGCGTCACGCGCTGCATCAGGTGCTGGTAGGGCTGGATGGCCTGCACGTCGCCCTCCACGGCCCATTGGGTCATGCTGCGGCCCACAAAGCCCTCCACCGACCGTGCGAGGTCGGGCAGCACGGGGGCCAGGTAGCGGGTGAGGGCGTCAAACGCGTTGATGAGCACCGAGCACACCTGGTGCAGTGCCACATTGTTGGCGGCGTCCTTGGCCAGGTCCCACGGCTTGTTCTGGTCCACATACGCGTTGATGCGGTCGGCCAGCAGCATGATCTCGCGTGTGGCCTTGCCGTATTCGCGGGCCTCGTACATCTGGGCGATGGGTTCGCGTGCGCCGCGTACCTCGGCCAGCAGGGCGCTGCCGGTCTCGCCGAAGTCGCGGGTCAGCCTGCCGTCAAACCGCTTGGTCAAGAAGCCCGCCGCCCGGCTGGCAATGTTCACGTACTTGCCGATCAGGTCGCTGTTCACGCGCAGCATGAAGTCTTCGGCGTTGAAGTCGATGTCTTCATTGCGCGCGCTCAGCTTGGCCGCCAGGTAGTAGCGCAGCCATTCGGCGTTCATATTCAGGCTCAGGTACTTGAGTGGGTCCAGGCCGGTGCCGCGGCTTTTGCTCATCTTCTCGCCGTTGTTCACGGTGAGGAAGCCGTGCACGAACACGTTGTTGGGCGTCTTGCGGCCAGAAAAGTGCAGCATGGCGGGCCAGAACAGCGTGTGGAAGGTGACGATGTCCTTGCCGATAAAGTGGTACTGCTCGAGCGCCGGGTCGGCCATGTAGGCGTCGTAGTTCTCGCCGCGTTTTTCCAGCAGGTTTTTCAGCGATGCCAGGTAGCCCACGGGGGCATCCAGCCAAACATAGAAGTACTTGCCCGGCGCATCCGGAATCTCGATGCCGAAGTAGGGCGCGTCGCGGCTGATGTCCCAGTCGCCCAGGCCTTCGCTGGTGGTGCCGTCGGGGTTGGTGCGGACGGTGAACCATTCCTTGATCTTGTTGGCCACTTCGGGCTGGAGCTTGCCGTCTTGCGTCCAGTGTTCCAGAAACTTCACACAGCGCGGGTCCGACAGCTTGAAGAAGAAGTGCTCGGAGTGCTTGAGCTCGGGCTTGGCGCCCGACAGGGCCGAGAACGGGTTGATCAGGTCGGTGGGCGCGTACACCGAGCCGCACACCTCGCAGTTGTCGCCATACTGGTCCTTGGCGTGGCACTTGGGGCATTCGCCCTTGATGTAGCGGTCGGGCAAAAACATGTTCTTCTCGGGGTCGAAGAACTGCTCGATGGTGCGCACCTCGATCAGGCCGCCATCGGCGCGGTCGCGCAGGTCGCAGTAGATCTGGCGGGCCAGCTCGTGGTTTTCGGGGGCGTCGGTGCTGTACCTGTTGTCAAAGCTGATGTGAAAGCCGTCGAGGTACTGCTTGCGGCCCGCAGCGATGTCGGCCACGAACTGC
>JBKCTS010000479.1:0-1706 GCA_046318695.1 Acidovorax sp. | reverse complement strand
GCAATCCACTCGGGATGCCCCACGGCCGACAGCACGGAGGCCCCCAGCGTGCCCATGCTGGGCGCACTGGCCAGCGACACAAAGGGCAGGCCCATGTAGAGCGACTCGATCAGCGTGGTGCCGGAGTTCTGCGGAAAGCAGTCGAGCGCAATGTCCATGCGGCGCAGCACGTTCCAGGGCGGGGTTTCAAAGCCCATGATGATGCGGTCGCGGGAAATGCCCAGGGCCTCAAACCGTGGCCACCATTGTTCGCGCACTTCGGCCCGGCTGAAATTGCCGCTGTTGAGCTCCAGCTTGGCATTGGGCAGCCGGAGCAGCACATCGGCCCAGGTCCGCAGAACACGGTCATTGAGCCGCACGGCGCGCGTGAGCGTTCCGAACGTGATGTAGCCATTGGCCAGAGCCGGGAGTTCGCTCACCTCGCCCGCACGCGGGTTGGCGCGGTACACGAATGGCGTATGCGGCAGACGCCACGGCGTTTCGGAAAACAGGTGCTCCGCGCCTTGGGGCACGGTGACGGCATCCGTCAGGTAGTAGTCGATGGCGGTAAGGCCTGTGGTGTAGCCCGAGTCAAGCCAGTGCAGCGACACGGGGGCGGGTTTGCGCGCGAAGGTCCCCAGCCGGTGGCCTTTGGTCTGCCCCGCGATGTCCACCAGGATGTCAATGCCATCGGCCCGGATGCGGGCGGCCAGTTCGTCATCGCTCATCTGGCCGATGTCGGTCCAGTGTTCGAACAAGGTCCGGTAATGGTCGGTCACCTCGTCTTCCAGCTCCACCAGTCCGGAATAGGCGAAAAGCTCGACGCAGGCGGGGTCGTGGTTTTCCAGCAACGGCTCCAGGAAAGGGCGGCACGCATGGGTTCGAAAAACCGGTGCCACATAGCCCACCCGCAAGCGGCGCGCCGGATTGCGGTCATTGGTGTGGGGGCGCCAGGCGTGGCGGTGCGGCTCGCCAAAGTGCTTGTTGAACCGCTGGTACGCGGCGTACCGCTCCAGCGGGTCGAGCTCGGGCATGCAGTTGGCCACGAAGAGATAGCAGCTGTGCGCGGCCTCATCGGTAGGGCACAGGGCGATGGCTCCACGCAACACTTCCAGCGATTCGGCCAGCTTGCCCTGGTCCTTGAGCAGCATGCCCAGGCTCACATGCGCCTGCACCATCTTGGGATTGCATGCCAGTGCCTGGCGCGCGTATTCCTCTGCCTCAGCAAAGCGGTGCATTTCGCCCAGCAAGATTCCAAGGTTGATGAGCACGCCCGGGTCCGCCCCGCCGACTTCCAAGGCGCGCCGATACGCCAGCTCGGCCGCCTCCAGGCGTGCCTGCCCCCGCATGACGATCGCCAGATTGAACCAGCCCTGCTTGAATCCCGGAGCATGGCTCACGGCCTGCCTGAGCAGGACCTCGGCCTGCACCAGATCACCCTTGAGCGACCGCGCAAGGCCGTAGTTGCTGAGCATGTCCACATCGATCGGATTGAGCCGCAGGGCTTGCTGCATGGGCGCGATGGCCTTGTCCAACTGGCCCAGGCGCATGAGCGCGGCACTGAGGGATTTGAAGCCCGTGGGGCATTGCGGGTACTGGCGGGTCATCTTTCGGCCCAGGCGAAGCACCTCGTCAAACTTTTCCTCATCGAACAGGCGGTTGATTTCAGCACGCTGCTCCACCGGCGCCAGGCGCCCCGGCTTGGGCAGGGCCTTCAGGGCGCGCTC
>JBKCTS010000478.1:0-11787 GCA_046318695.1 Acidovorax sp. | reverse complement strand
GTGACCCGCGGGGGGCAGCTTTTTTGTCGCTAGCCGTTGATGCTCAGCTGCTGGCTGGCGTTTTTGTCTTTGGTCTCGGCGGTCTGCAGCAGTTTCATCTGCTGCTCGAATTGGCGCGAGGCGGCGATCATCCCGACCATGCACTCCACCGGGTTCACGTTGGAGCCCTCGACGGCGCCTGCCAGCATGCGGGCGTTGGCATCGTTGGGAATCGGATCGCCCGTGGCGGTGCGGAACAGACCGTCGTCACCGCGTTGCAAACGGTCCTCGGGCGTGGGTGTGGCCAGCTTCAGGCGCCCGATGGTCTGCGCGGGCTGCCCTGCCGTTTTGGCTGTCACGGTGCCGTCGCTACCCAGGGTGATGGCTGAGCCGGGCGGAACGTCGATCGGCGCGCCGCCGTCCGAAAGTACCGGCAGGCCGCTGGGTGTGAGCAGCTGGCCCTGGGGCGAGACCTCGAAGATGCCGGCCCGCGTGTAGGCCTCGGTGCCATCGAGCCCCTGCACGGCAAACCACGCGTTGCCCATCGCCATGGCATCGAGGTTGCGACCCGTGCGCTGAACCGGCCCCGGCGTGTTGACATAGCCGGAAGTGGCTTCGAGCGCAAACACCCGCGTCTTGGAGCCGTCGCCCTGTAACGGCACCGAGCGGAACGTGGACATCTCGGCCCGGAAGCCGTTGGTGGATGCGTTTGCCAGGTTGTTCGACAGCACGGCCTGGCGGTGTGCTGCCGCGTTGGCGCCTGTCATCGATGTGTAGATGATGCGGTCCATGGTGCAGTGGCTCCGGGTTCGATTCCGTGGTCAGGCAGGGCTGCGGTGGCCGTCAGCGCATGTTGACCAGGGTGGACATGACCTGGTCCTGCGTCTTGATGGTTTGCGCGTTCGCCTGGTATGCCCGCTGGGCGGTCATCATGCTTACCAGCTCAGCCGTCAGGTCCACGTTAGAGTCTTCCAGGGCGCCCGAACGCACTGCTCCGAAGTTGCCATCGGTGGCAGTGCCTGACACGGGCTGACCCGATTCAAAGGTGGCCAGCCAGTTGTTTCCGCCCGCGTCGGCAAGCCCCTGCGTGTTGCGAAAGTTCGACAGGGCCAGCTGTCCTTCCGAGCGCGTCACCCCGTTGGAGTAACGGGTCACGATCATCCCGTTGTTCTCGATGTTGATGCCAGTCAGGTCGCCTGCGGTGTAGCCGTCCTGGTTGAGGTTGGATACGGCGAACTTGGTGCCAAACTGCGTGACCTTGTCCAGGTTGACCAACACGTTAAAGGCGGGCAGGTTGTTCGGGTTGGGTGGCGTCGGGTTGACGCTGAGCGGCAGCGCAAAGCCTGTGGCCGGGGGTGTGGCAGCCGGGCCGGTGATGGTGCCGTTGTTGTCAAACGTGATTTGCCCAATCGGCGTGGCAACCACCGGCGGAGTGGCCGTCGGGTCGTCGAGCTTGTCATACACATCCCAGGTATTGTTGGTGGCTGTTTTCTGGAAGTACAGGCTGACGGGCTTGGCAACCCCCTGGCTGTCGTACACGTTGATCGAGGTGCCATAGGTGGCACGCGGCGTGGCCGGGACAGGCGGCGTTGCCGTGGGGATGCCGGCGGCATCCTTGGCGCGCGCATCCAGGTTGAAGGCCGCCGTGATGGTGGTCGTCTGCTTGGCCGGGATCGGTTCCGACGTAGGGAACACCATCGGGATGGGGTCAGTGCCCGTGCGCAGGCCTGTGGTCGGGTCCACTGGGTAGCCCATGACCTTGGCGTTGCCGTTGGTGACCATGTTGCCCGCCTTGTCCAGCTTGAAGTCACCGGCGCGGGTGTAGGCAGGGGATCCGTCGGGCAGCGTCAGCGTGAAGAACCCGTTGCCATTGATGGCCACATCCAGGCTGTTGCCCGTGACGGACAGGTTGCCCTGCGTGAACTGCTGTGCCACGTCGGCCACCTCAACACCGATGCCGCCGTTTTTGCCGCTGGCCGTACCGATGGCCGATGACACCATCTCTGCGAATTCGGCGCGCGAGGCCTTGAAGCCCACGGTATTGGCGTTGGCGATGTTGTGGCCGATCACGTCCAGGTTCTTGCTGGATGCGTTCAGGCCGGACAAGCCTTGTTGGAAGCTCATGGTGTACTCCTTCTAGGTGCGGTGGTTTGCTGCGTGGCGTTGCGGGTCGGTCAGACGATGGCCTTGACCTTGTCGTAGGTGATGGTTCCCCCGGTGGCAAGGTCCAGCGTCAGCTTGCCGTCGGCAGCGCCCGTGGCGACCACCTTGGACTGCGTGAGCGGCGTCGCTGCCACGGCGACGTTGCCGTTGGTTGCGGTGACCTTGAAGCGCAAATCCGCGGTGTTGCCGTTGTATTTGCTGGCATCCCAGTCGAATTTGTGGCGGCCAGCCGTCTTGGCATCCAGATTGACGCTGCCCACAAGCTGCCCGCCGGGGGTCAGGATCTCGACCTTGACATCGCCAGCCGCGGCGCTGAGCTCAAACATGCCGTGGCCTACGCCCGCCTCGACGGGTAGGCGGTCGCCCTCGATGACCACGGAACGCCCGATCATGGATGCGCCCTGCATGACCTGCAGCGCACCAAACTGCGCGGCAATGCCGAGCATGGTGGAGTTCAGTTGCTGGATCCCTGTCACGGTGTTGATCTGCGCCATCTGCGAGGTCATCTGCGCGTTGTCCAGCGGATTCATCGGGTCCTGGTTGTTCAGCTGGGCCACCAGCAATTTCAGAAACCGGTCCTGCGCGGCGTCGGCATTGGTGGCCGGATCCGCCTTGGCCGTTGGTGCGGCGCTGGTGGTGGTTGCCGTATTGGTCACGCTGTTGATCATGTGAAACCTTCCGGGGTTACTGGCCCATCTGCAGGGTCTTGAGCAAAAGTGTCTTGGCCGTGTTCATGACCTCGACGTTGTTCTGGTACGAGCGCGAGGCCGAGATCATGTTGACCATCTCCTCGACCGCGTTCACGTTGGAGTGGTTGACATAGCCTTCGGCGTCGGCCGAGGGATGATTGGGGTCGTGGACCCGCCGGCCGGGTGCGTTGCTCTCGCTGATATTGGTCACGCGCACGCCCGTGGCGCTGTCTGCGCCCATGGGCTCGGCCTGAAACACCAACTGGCGTGCCTTATAGGCCTTGCCGTCCGGCCCTGCCACCGCGTCGACGTTGGCCAGGTTGCTGGCCACCACGTTGAGGCGCTGCGACTGCGCACTGATCGCGCTGCCGGAGACATTGAAGATGGAGAACATGGACATGATGGGATCTCGCTTTCTGGGCTGTTTCGCTGCGCGGCAGTTCACTGGCCCTGGATGGCGCTGAGCATGGTTTTGGCGTTGCCGTTGATGAAGCGCAACGTCGCTTCGTAGCGAACCGAGTTGTCCGCAAAGTTGGCACGCTCACGGTCAAGGTCGACGGTGTTGTTGTCCAGCGCCGGCTGCGACTGCACCGCATAGCCCAGCCTGGCGCGTGCTTCACCTGCGGTGGACACGTTGGAAACCGGGATGTGGCGCGGATCGGTGGCGCCCTGGGTGGATGCCGAGCCGGCCGTGGCAAGGCGCGTCACGCCAGGGGCCGATGCAGACGATGTCGCCGCGCTGAGCGCTTCGCTGAACTTGAAATCGCGGGCCACATAGCCGGGGGTATCGGCGTTGGCGATGTTGCTGGCGATGATGCGCTGGCGCTCCGCGCGCAGGATCAGCGCGTTGCCGTGAAAGTCCAGCCGGTGGGTCATCTTGTCAAGCATGTGTGCCTCACACCTGGGTTGTGTTGCCTGGGCTCCGGGCGGAGTCTGGGCGTGCGTTGATTATGAAAACCGGGCCGTTTTTCTAAAGCCCGAAGTGCTGGGAAATCGGTGCGCAGTTCGCCGCTTCGGGAAGGCGGTTTCTGCCTAGAGTGATGGGTGTGAAAAGGCCTCGCGCGGAGTTTTTGGCGTGCGGCAAACCGACCCGTCAGGAGATCCGCCCATGCCATGCACGAAGATGAATGCCAGCCCCCTCGGTCCGGTGATCCGCATGCGCGGATGGCTCAAGGTGTTGGCAGCCACGGCTGCCTGCATGGCCGGGGCGGCGTTTGCGCAGCCGGTGGCAGACCCGGCCAGCGAACTGGCCTCCCTCACGCAGCGCTGGCTCAATGATGCAATCACCCGCACGCCGGCGTCCGGCGCTCCGCTGCGCATGGAGGTGGTGGTGGGTGAGCTCGATCCGCGCCTGCGCCTGGCGCCCTGCGCCCGGGTGGAGCCCTACCTGCCCCCCGGTGCGAAGCTGTGGGGCCGCACGCGCCTGGGGCTGCGCTGCGTGCAGGGTGCCACCAACTGGAACGTGTTTCTTCCTGTCACCGTCAAGGCTTTCGGGCCGGCCTGGGTGCTGGTGGGCAATGTCGCGCCGGGGACCCCCTTGGCGGCCGGCGATGCGATAGAGTCTGAGGTGGACTGGGCCTCCGAAAGTGCGCCGGTGGTGGGCAGCCCCGACCTGTGGGTCGGTCAATTGGCCTCGCGCCAGCTCGTCGCAGGGCAAGCGCTTCGCCAGACCATGCTGCGGTCACCGCGTCTTTTTCAGGCGGGCGCCCAGGTCAAGGTGGTCGCGCGCGGCCCGGGGTATGCCGTGGCAGCGGCTGGCCAGGCGCTGACGGCGGCCGGCGCCGGCGAAACGGTGCGGGTCAGAATGGACAATGGCCGTATTCTTTCGGGGTTGGTGTCGGAAAACGGAAGCGTTGAAATCGCCCTTTGATGACGCGAGGGCCATAAATCGCTAAAGTCCCGGAAAAAAGGGTCGAAAACATTGCTACAGAGTCCCGGCGTTGGATGGACTCCAGGAGAGAGCGATGAAAATAGGTCAAACACCGGAGGTCCCGGGCGCAGGTTCGCCGTCAGGGCTTGCGCGGCAAGCCAAGGCGCCAGCGACTGCCGCCGAAGGCGCCGTCAAGGACGCTGCAGCCGCGCCTGCCGCCGGTGTGCCCGTGACGGTTTCGACCGCCGTTCGGGCCCTGGACCCATCCCAGCGCTCTGTTGGCGTGTTCGACTCCGGCAAGGTCAAGGCCGTGCGCGAAGCCATCGACAACGGTTCGTTTTCAGTGGATGCAGAAGCAGTTGCCGACAAGCTGCTGGCCGGCGCTCAGGAAATCATAGTCCGCTCGCGCGGTTGATTGGCCCATCTGGCCGGCTGATCTTGGTTTGACAGCGCATCCAACGCACAATGCGCCATGTCCCTGCAAGAGTCACTCACCACCCTAGAACAGCTTCTTGAAAAAATGGCTGCCGCGCTTTTGGCGGCAGATGCCCAGGCCGTACAGGCGCACAGCACGGCACTGCGAGATGCCGCCAGCGCTTTTGCCCAGGCCGTGGAGCATGCCTCCGGCAAAGGGCAGCCTCCCATCTCAGCCGCCTTCAGGCGCCGCATGGATGCCGTGGCCAGCCAATTGGCCATGCAGCGCGAAGGCATCGCGCGGCTTTCGGTCGTGACGGATCGGCAGGTCGCCACCCTGGTCCCGCAGGCCGACTCCTCCTCGACCACGTACGACAACGGGCTGGGTCTGCGCGCCACAAAGCCTGGTGTGGCCCGCATCTACCGTTCGCCGGGTTGATTCACCTCGTTGGATTGTTTTTTTGCGGCCGTTAAGGAACCTCTGCATAACTCCCTGCGGTTTGCGCTGGCACGGGCTCGGGTAGTCCACGGCGTTGCTTTTCTTGCCAACAGCCAGGCGATTGGCTGCAAAAAGCGCCTTGTGGCCTACCCCGATCCGCACCCGCGCATCCTCGCGAGGGTTTTGCAGAGCTTCCTTAAGCCGCGGCGTTTCGCCGAGCTGGCTTCTTGGGGGGCGGTCGCCCGGTGCGAAGCGCCCGTCAGTGGGCGCGCATTTTTGCCCGCAGGCGGGCAATGGATTGGCTGTGCAGCTGGCAGACGCGGGATTCGGTCACACCGAGCACGGCCGCGATTTCCTTGAGGTTCATGTCGTGCTCGTAGTACATGCCCATGATGTGCTGCTCTCGCTCGGGCAGGCTCTTGATGGCGTTGATCAGTGATGCCTTCAGACGCTGGTCCCGCAGCATTTCAACAGGGTCGGCCGCTGCGTCTGCAGCATGGCGATCGAGAAAGCCGTCTTCATCCTCATGACCGTGGGTCATGTCTTCCAGGTAAACGAGCTGGGTGCCCCGCACCTTGCTCAGCAGCGTCTGATATTCGGCCAGTGACATGCCCATCTCGGCAGCGATCTCGGACTCCAGCGGGCTTCGGATCAGCTTTTGTTCAAGTCGGTGCACCGCGTGCTCGATGTCTTTCTGGCTCTTGCGAGAGCTGCGCGACATCCAGTCGCCTTCACGCAACTCGTCGAGCATGGCGCCGCGGATACGCTGGGTGGCAAAGGTCTCAAACTGGACGCCTTGGGCGACCTCATAGCGTGAAAGTGCTTCAGCCAGACCCATCATTCCCACCTGAATGAGATCGTCCAGCTCCACATTCGGTGGGAGCTTTGCGATCATGTGGTGCGCGATTCTTCGAACCAGCGGAACGTGCTGGCGAATCATCGCGTCACGGTCAAGCTGGCCTTTGGCGGTGTACATCAGATCAGTGGCTCCGGGCGAGGTGCGCAGAAAGGCCTCGCATGATGCCGCAAGGGCGCAACGCTACAAGCGGTTCGTCTTGGATGGTGCCCGCATTCTCCAGCAGTTGCAAGGCCAGGCGCTGCAGGTCTTGAGGGCTTTGCGTCGAAATGGTCGTGGTACGCACCGGGCCACCCAGGTGGCGGCTCGCGCATTTTTGCAGGGTCTGTAGCGAAGCCCGGGCGGCTTTGCGCTCTGCCTCAGAGCCGCCGCGAAGCAAAGCGGCGACCATGCATGGAAGGCCCGTGTGCACGGCTATCTGCTTGAGGCTGGTGTAGCTGCTAAGAACGCCCGCAGCACCCTGGCCCATGATCACCAGCGGGACCGTTGCAGTATGGGTCAGCAGCGATGCCAGGGTGGTGGCGGGCGCATGCAAAACAAGTAGGCCATACCGTCTGAAGAGCGGTAGCAAATCTGCCAGCGGCGCCAGACCCGCAGCGACCGCCTGGCGACCGAGCACGTCCAGCCCCTTCCCTGCGGGCACAACGGCCAGCGACGACACGGGGACTCGACTGCCCAAGGCCGCAGTGTCGCGCAACGGGCCATCACGCAGCAGGTGAATCAGCCCCGGACTCTCGTCAGTCTCCTGCGCGGTACCGTCCAGCACCACCACCGGATAACCCAGGCGCTGCAAGATGGCACACACCTGCCAAAGCGGCTCCAGGCCAGTACCTGGGTTTGCGTCACTGGCGACGGCGGCCAGGCGCAGATCCGCCTGCGGCATGAAACCCTGCAGGCCAGCGGCTTGGTGCGGACTGACGTCAAGCATCGACCAGCCCCCGCTCATTGAGGTTATCGGGCGAGTGCGAAAAGAAAAAGTTCAGATCGCTCGCCTTGGGGTCGAATGCGGACTTGACGGGCGCCTTCATGGACGTGGAGATAAGCTTGCTGGCGTCGGCACGCTCCCAATCCTCGGGCACACGCTGGCCGTTCGTCACGCCGCGCAGCACCATCTGGTGTCGGATCAGCGCATCGATCGCGGGGCCGAGCTTCACGGCTTCGTCCACCTTGGAGAGGATCGCCTGCTGCGAACCATCGGTCTTGAAGGCGCTGAGCACGTCATCCAGCGCGTCGCCATGGCAGCTGGCGTTCAGCACCAGCAGCCGGTTGATTTCGGGAAGGTCCAGGACATCCAGCATTTCACGCTTGCGCGGGTCCCGCGGTGCAACGCCCGTGGTGTCGATCAGCACCATCTTCTTGCCGCTCAGCAGGCCCAGCAGATCCTCAAGTGCGGCACGGTCATGCGCCAGGTGAGCCACCACACCCAGCATGCGCCCGTAGCTGCGCAACTGTTCGTGGGCGCCAACGCGATAGGTATCCAGCGTGATCAGGCCAACGCTGCCAGGGCCGTGGATGCGGGCACACATGGCGGCCAGTTTGGCTGCGGTGGTGGTTTTGCCGACACCGGTCGAGCCGACCAGCGCAAAAATGCCGCCCTGCTCATACAGGGGAGGGTCAGACTGGTCGGTCTTGAGATTGCGCTCCAGAACCTCCATGAGCCACCGCACAGAATCGGCGGCAGACAGGTCCTCCGGCATGCGCTCGAGCACGGCCCGTGCAAGCGATGGCGAATACCCAGCGCGGATCATCTTGAGCATGAGATTGGACTGGATGGGGTTCTGGCGTGCCTGTCCCAGCCAGGTCATGGTATTGAACCGGTCCTCGATCATCTCCTTCATGGCCTGCAGTTCGCTCATCAGGCTTTGCTGGTTGGCGACGGACTGCAGCGCACTGGCTGAGGGTTCGGCGCGGCGGCGCGCCGGTGGTTCGGGCGGCAGGTCCATCGGAATGGAGCGCAGCGGGTTGTGACGTGCCACGGTGGATGCGGGCATGCGTTGCTCTCGCTCCGGTTCCTGGTCACGGCTGCGTTCGGACAGCATTGTTGTTTCAGCGGGGTTGCTCAGGGCTTCGTGTCGGCGGCGCAGCATGCGTTCACGGACATAGTCCTGGAACGACAACGTACTCATCGCGAGCTGCTCGGTGTCTGCCTCAACCGGGCTGCGTCCTGTGTGGGCGGTATCAGCGGGCTGGATAGAGCGCGCTGCGGGATTGCGGGCTGGGGAAGGTGCCAGCAACGGTGGCGTGGCCGATGGCGAGCCTGCGGCGTTGTCAAGCGCGGACAGTGTGTCTTCGGCTGTGGCCATCACTTCGACGCCGTTGGCGGTCGGGCGGTTTGACAGAATGAGGGTGCCCTCGCCAAAGGCCATGCGCGCCTTGGCCAAAGCCTCGCGGGAGGTAGCGGCTGTGAAGCGTTTGATGTTCATGATGTTGCACCTTTAAGGATCGGCCCAATGCGGATGGTGTGGGTCTCGGGGATCTCGCTGTGGGCGAGCACCTGGAGCCGCGGTGCCACGCGGCGCACAAGTCGGGCGATGGCGTTACGGATTTGGTCCGGGACGAGAAGGCACGCTGGCAGGCCCATTTCTTCCTGCTTGAGAGCGACCTCGGCCGCTTTTTGCGTCAGGATGTCGGCGACACCCGGATCCAGTGCCGGACCAGCTGCGTTTCCCAGGGCCTGTACCAGCAGACGCTCCAGACCGGGTTCGATGGCAATGACGTTGAGTTCGCGTGTCGGCCCATAGATTTGCTGCACGATGGCCGGCGACAGCGCAATGCGCACGCGGCGGGCCAGTTCCGCAGGGTCGGAGATCGCGCCAGCATGCTCAGCCAGCGTTTCGATGATCGTGCGGATATCGCGGATGTGCACAGATTCTTCCAGCAGCAGCTGGAGGACTTTCTGGAACGTGGCGATCGACACCATTTTCGGAACGACTTCTTCGATGAGTTTGGGGGCCAGCTTGGCCACGTGCTCCACCAGTTGCTGGGTCTCTGTGCGGCTCAGCAGTTTGGCTGCCTGCACTTGCATCAAGTGTGACAAATGGGTGGCCATCACGGTTTCGGAATCAACCACGGTAAAACCTGCCATTTGCGCGGCTTCTTTGTTGCGCTCGTCGATCCAGTGCGCGGGCAGGCCGAAAGCGGGGTCCGTGGTGGGGGTGCCGATCAGTGGTGTGGTGATGCCGCCGGGGTTGATGGCCAGGAACATGCCCGGGAAGGCTTCGCCGTCGCCTACCACCACGCCGCGCAGTGTGATGCGGTAGCCGCTGGGCTTGAGTTCCAGGTTGTCGCGCACGTGGACCGCGGGGGGAAGGAAACCCACCTCCTGCGCGAACTTGCGGCGCACGCCTTTGATGCGGGTGAGCAGATCGCCCTGGCGGCTTTTGTCAACCAGGCTGATGAGGCGATAGCCGAGTTCCAGGCCCAGCAGATCTACGGGCTGCAGATCATCCCATGTGGCTTCGCCATCTCCCACAGGGACGGCAGGCGCTTCGACTTCAGGCGTAATCTGCTGGCGCCTGTGCATGAGCCAGGCAGCGTAGCCGAGCAGGGCACCAATGGTCAGAAACACCATGTGGGGCATGCCGGGAATAATCCCGAGCAAAAGCAAAATGGTTGCGGTAACGCCAAGGACCTTGGGTGACATGAAGAGCTGGTCAACGATCTGGCGACCCATGTCGTGGTCCTTGCCAACGCGCGAGATCACCATCGCTGCCGCCACCGAGATCAGCAGCCCCGGAATCTGGGCGACCAGCGCATCACCAATGGCAAGCACGATGTATGTGTCCGCAGCTTTGCTGGCAGACAGGTTGTGTTGCAGCATCCCGATGGCAAAGCCGCCCACGATGTTGATGAACAGGATGAGGATGCCGGCGATGGCATCGCCGCGAACAAACTTGGATGCACCATCCATCGAACCAAAAAAGTTCGCTTCTTCCGCCACTTCGGCGCGCCGGCGCTTGGCTTCTTTCTCGTCGATGAGGCCTGCGTTCAGGTCCGCGTCCACCGCCATCTGCTTGCCGGGCATGGCATCCAGTGTGAAGCGGGCCGAAACTTCTGCAATACGCTCAGCCCCCTTGGTGATCACCACGAAGTTGATGACCACCAAAATGGCGAACACAATCAGACCCACCGCGAAGTTGCCGCCAATCAGGAAGTGACCGAAAGCCTCGATCACGGCACCCGCAGCCCCTGGGCCGGTGTGCCCCTCCAGCAATACGACGCGCGTCGAAGCAACGTTCAGCGACAGCCGCATCAGGGTGGTGAGCAGCAGCACGGTGGGAAATGCCGCAAAGTCCAGCGGCCGCAGCATGTAGGCTGCCACCATCATCACCATCAAAGCGACAGCGATGTTGAGCGTGAAGAAGGCATCAAGCATCCACGCGGGAATCGGCAGCACCATCAACGCAAGGATGGCCACCACCAGCAGCGGGGCTGACAGCCCTTGAAGAGCACTTGCGTTGCTGCCAGCCCAGTTCTGCAGGGACTTTACGGAGGTATTCATACAGAGGTACCTTGCACTGGCGTGCGGTTCAGCGGATCAAGTTCGGGCGGCACGTAGGGGTCGGGCATGCTGTCGGGCATGCGGCCCTCGCCGCGCATCGCGGCCTTCAGGCAATACACGTAGGCCAGCACCTGCGCCACTGCGGTGTAGAGCTTGGCGGGGATGGCTTGGTCGAGTTCGGCATGGGCATAGAGCGCCCGTGCCAGCATGGGCGACTGAAGTACCGGTACGCCGTGCTTCTTGGCGATATCTCGGATACTGAAAGCGATGAGGTCGGTTCCGCGCGAGATGACCTGGGGAGCGCTCATGGTCTTGCCGTCGTACTTGAGGGCGACGGCATAGTGGGTCGGATTCATCACCACGAAATCAGCCTTGGGCACTGCCGCGACGCTGGCCCGGTCGGCCACCTCCCGCTGTCGCTGGCGAATGCGTCCCTTGGTGTGAGGGTCGCCGTCCGACTCCTTGTGTTCCTGCTTGATTTCTTCATGGGACATCTTGAGCTGTGCCTTGAAGAAATACGCCTGTAACGGAACATCGACCACGGCAGCCAGGAACACCACCAGCAACAACAGGCTCATGCCCGAGGTGAGCCAGTCCGCCACATGGCGTATCGCCAGCGGCGAAGGCTGGAGCACCAGCATGGCCACCCGGTCGATGCTGTTTCCCATGAATTTCCAGGCCACGTAACTCAGGATGCCTGTCATCAGAACCATCTTGGCCACGTTGGCCATCTGCTGCTTGGAAAACAGGTTGGAAACGCCCGATATGGGGTTCAGGCGGCTCCATTGCGGTGTGATCGGCTTGGCGCTGAAGACCCATCCGCCCGCACCTACGGCGCTGAGCAGCGCGGCGCCTCCAGTCAGCAGGGCAAAGACC
>JBKCTS010000477.1:0-5975 GCA_046318695.1 Acidovorax sp. | reverse complement strand
GTCGCGGGCGGTGACCATTTCGTACAGGGTGGCGGGCTCCTGCACATGCCCCAGCACCACCTGTGCCTGCAGGCCATGGCGCACCAGCCACAGCGCATGGTGCACGCCGTCGAGCGAGAGTTCCGAACCATCCACGGCGATGAAAATCTTGATCATGCGGCTGTCCTTCGGGTATGGCTTGCACAGGGTTGGGGGGCTCGAGCACCAGTGTAGCGACGCGGTTCGGCCGCGTCAGCCTATTTCCTTGATCAAAGTCAGGCCACGCACACCCTGCGCAGCATCTGCGAGGCGTCTGCGGAGCGTCTGGGACAATCCCGCCCATGCTTCAGTTTGACCTCCTAAAGACCGACCCCGCCAGCCACGCGCGCCGCGGGCAGCTCACGCTCAACCACGGCGTGGTGCAGACCCCCATCTTCATGCCCGTGGGCACCTACGGCACCGTCAAAGGCGTCATGCCGCAAAGCCTGCACGACATGGGCGCGCAGATCATCCTGGGCAACACCTTCCACCTGTGGATGCGCCCGGGGCTGGATGTGATGCAGAGCTTTGGCGGCCTGCACGGCTTTGAAAAGTGGAACAAGCCCATCCTGACCGACTCGGGTGGCTTTCAGGTGTGGAGCCTGGGCGCGATGCGCAAGATCACCGAAGAAGGCGTGACCTTTGCCAGCCCCGTCAACGGCGACAAGCTGTTCATGTCGCCCGAGGTGAGCATGCAGATCCAGACCACGCTCAACTCCGACATCGTGATGCAGCTCGACGAGTGCACACCGTACGAGACCCAGGGCCACAAGACCACCGAGGCCGAGGCGCGCAAAAGCATGGAGATGAGCCTGCGCTGGGCCCAGCGCTCCAAGGACGAGTTCGAGCGCCTGGGCAACCCCAACGCCCTCTTTGGCATCGTGCAGGGTGGCATGTTCAAGCACCTGCGCCAGGAGTCGCTGGAGGCGCTGGTCGCGATGAACTTCCCCGGCTACGCCGTGGGCGGCGTGAGCGTGGGCGAACCCAAGGACGAAATGCTGGACATCATGGCCCACACGCCGCACCGCCTGCCCGCCCACAAGCCCCGCTACCTGATGGGCGTGGGCACGCCGGAAGACCTGGTCGAAGGCGTGGCCCAGGGCGTGGACATGTTCGACTGCGTGATGCCCACGCGCAATGCGCGCAACGGCACGCTGTTCACCCGCTATGGCGACCTCAAGATCCGCAACGCGCGCCACAAGGCCGACCACCAGCCCCTGGACACCAGCTGCACCTGCCACGCCTGCGCGGGCAAGGACGGCGTGGCCTGGGATGCGGGCGGGCGCGGCGGCTTCAGCCGGGCCTACCTGCACCACCTGGACCGCTGCGGCGAAATGCTGGGCCCCATGCTCACCACCGTGCACAACCTGCACTACTACCTGAACCTGATGCGGGAGGTACGCCAGGCGCTGGATGCGGGCACGTTCAGCCAGTTCCGCGCGCAGTTTAAGGCCGACCGGGCGCGGGGCGTGTAAACCAGGGCTCCTTATCCTTGCATTTTCGGCATGCCGATGCATAAAATGCACGGATGTTTGAGCGCCACATCATGGCCAGCCTGCGTGAGGATTTGGCCCACAACCCTGCCGTAGCCCTGCTGGGCCCGCGCCAGGCGGGCAAGACCACGGTGGCGCTGGAACTGGCCCGGCAGTCCGATCACATCTACCTGGATCTCGAATCCGAGCTCGACCGCGCCAAGCTCGCATCGCCCGAGCTGTACCTGTCCGAGCGGACCGACCGGCTGGTGGTGCTGGACGAGGTGCACCGCGTGCCCGGCCTGTTTCCCATCCTGCGCGGCCTGATCGACACCGCGCGGCGCCAGGGGCGGCGCAGCGGCCTGTACCTGCTGCTGGGCTCGGCATCGCTGGACCTGCTGCAGCAGGCAGGCGAGAGCCTGGCGGGCCGCGTGGCCTACCGCGAGCTCACGCCGCTGAACGCGCTGGAGATCCCCGCCGCCGACCACACCCGGCTGTGGCTGCGCGGCGGCTTCCCCGAAAGCTATTTGGGCCGCACCGCCGCAGCCAGCCTGCGCTGGCGGCAAGACTTCATCCGTACCTATGTCGAGCGCGAGATCCCGCTGTTCGGCGGCCGCGTGGGGCCTGACGCCTTGCGACGCCTGTGGAGCATGCTGGCCCACCAGCAAGGGGCGCTGGTCAACGCGTCGGTGCTGGGGCGCAGCCTGGCGGCAGACACCCGCACCGTGAACCGCTACCTGGACCTGCTGGTGGAGATGTTTCTGGTGCGGCGGCTCGAGCCCTGGCACGCCAACCTGGGCAAGCGCCTGACCAAGTCGCCCAAGCTTTATGTGCGCGACAGTGGCCTGCTGCACGCGCTGCTGGGCCTGCCAGACCAAGAGGCGCTGCTGGGGCACCCCGCCGTGGGCGCCAGTTGGGAGGGCTTTGTGATCGAAAACCTGATCACCGCCGCCGGCCAAGAGGTCAGCGCGCAGTTTTACCGCACCGCTGCGGGGGCTGAGATCGACCTGCTGCTGCACTGGCCCGGCGGAGAAAGCTGGGCCATCGAGGTCAAGCGCAGCCTGACCCCCAAGGTGGAGCGCGGCTTTCACACAGCCTGCGAAGACCTACAACCGGCGCGCAAGCTCGTGGTGTACCCGGGCGACGAGACCTTTCCGCTGGGCCACGGCGCGCAGGCCATTGCACTGGCCACGCTGTGCGCCGAACTCGCGCCCAAGGCCGCGCCATGAGCCGGCCAAGGGTACATGCACGCCGCGCTGGTGCCCCGGGCAGCCGCGCGCCACGAACAGCATGTAAAAGCTATTTTTTTAATAGCATTAAACCTACGCCAGTCAAGCGCGGCATCACAAAATGATTTCTAAATGGTGGCACCACATTCTGCGCTGGCCCGGCCGCATGCTGGCGGGGCTGGCCAGCGGCTTGCTGGCGCTCGTGATCCTGTTTGAGGAATGGGGCTGGGAGCCGCTGCAGCGCCTGCTCGCCCGCATTGGCCGCTGGCCGGGGCTGCGCTGGGTGGAAGGCTGGGTGCGCGGCCTGTCGCCCTGGGCGGCGGTGGCCGTGTTTGCGCTGCCCACCGCACTGCTGCTGCCAGTGAAGCTGCTGGCGCTGTGGGCGATGGGCCGCGGGCATGTGGTGTTGGGCATGCTGGTGATCGTGCTGGCCAAGGTCGTCGGCACGGCGGTGGTGGCGCGGCTGTTCACCCTCACTCAACCAGCGCTGCTGCGGCTGCGCTGGTTTGCCGCCGTCTACGCCGGCTGGACGCGCGCCAAGCATGCCGTGCTGGAGCGTGCCCGTGCCACCTGGGCCTGGCGCGTGGCCCGGGTGCTGCGCCGGCAGTGGGCGCGGTACTGGCGACGTCCTGCGCGATAGTGTGGTGTTTCACGCTGGAGCCCACCGACTTCGCTGGGACCGCCTGCCGCAAGTCCGCAGCTACTCTTGCGCCAGCTTCACCCCTGCTCCGGTTCCGCAGGCGTGGCAGAACCTTGCAAACGCGCTCTTGCGCGTGCTGCAGTGGCCGCAGTGGTCAAACAGGCCGATGCCGCAGTGCGGGCAAAAATCGATTTTTTCGTTTTTCAGGTCCACCGGTCGCTCGCAGCCGGGGCACACGCTCTTGGCCAGACGGGCCAGGGCCACGTCGTAGCTCAGCTCCTTGCGCCGCTCGGGGTCGGGCAGCGACTCGGCCAGCTTCTGGCGCTCCAGGTAGCGGTTGAGCGCCAGGATGGCGTAGCGCCCCACCACCGCCGTCACTGCTATGCCCACCACGTAGCGCACATAGCCGCCGTAGCTGGGCAGATAGGGCACCAGCTCCACAAAGAAGGCAAACAGCGCAAAGAAGATGAAGCCCCACACAAAGGGCCAGTAGGTGCTCTGGCGCTGCTTGACGAACAGCCAGCCCGCCACCGCCAGCAGCGGCAGCGTGAGCGCCAGGCGGTACAGAAACACCCGCAGATCGACCTTGCGGCGCTCGGCCTCCAGCTTCACGTAGCCCTCGGCCTCCATGGTGTTCAGGCGCTCCTGGGTCGCGGCGGCGGCCTGGCGTGCGTCCAGGGCGGCCTGCTGTTGCTGCTCGACCGCCTGCTGTGTCTTGCGCTCGGCAAGCTTGAGCTGGTCCAGCGCCTGCGTACGGGCCAGTACCTCGGGGTCCTGCTCGGCGCGCTGGGTGACGCTGCGCGCGGCCAGCCAGTTGTTGAAAGTCTCGCGCGCGGCCTGCGTTTCGCTTCGGGCCTTACTGCGCTGCAGTTGGGCCTGCTCCAGCGCGGTCTGCGCGGCCTGCTCGACCTGGCGCGCCTCCTTGACCTGGGCGCGCAGCTTCTCGGCGGCGGCGCGGTCCAGGAAGTCGTCCACCTGCAGCGGGGCCTCCACCTTGGGCAGGTCGCCCACGATGGTGCCGCCCAGCCCGATCAGGAAACCAGCAAACACGAATGCCACCAGCCACAGGCCGCGGCGAAACCATTTTTCAGACAGACGCAGGGATTTGCTCATGCGGTTTTTCTTTCAGGGAGCACAGTCATCCACGGCCAAAATGCTATGGTTTAAATAGCATCAAAGACAATGCCATCAGGTGCGATTGGCAATTTTTATCCATATTCCAGCGGACAGCGCCGGTGGCTACCTGGGCGCGACCACCACGGACGCTGCCGCCAATTGCGTGCGCTGCATCCAGGCCAGCACCGAATCCACCGTCACCGTCTCGATGCGGTCTGAAAACCGCTTTTCGTTGGGATGGTCGTCAAACGCGATGTTGGCTGACCCCACCCGTCCCCCCATGCGCGTGAGCGGGCCCAGCCGCAGCGTGGTGGGCTCATAGCCCTTGAACTGCAGCCAGGCCTGCGCCTGGTCGCGCGTGCGCACGGTGGCGGGCTCCATGGCAAAAGCCAATGTCTCCAGCGCCCACTGGTTGGACTGCTGGTATTTGCGGCCCCACGCATAGCTGACCATGCTGTAGGGTTGGTGCTCCAGCGCCTTGGTGCGGCCCTTGTCCTGCAACACGGCCAGCAGGCGCTGCTGCACCTCGGGCGTGGGCACGGCGTACACCGCCTCGTAGCGCCACAGGTCGTCCAGAAAAAACTCGCCCAGGCCCTGGCGGTACAGGTGGCCCACGGCGGTGCCGCATTCATTGAGCTTGTGCGCCACGCGCCAGGGGCCTTCGGCCGTCTTGTAGGCCCAGCCCATGTGCGAGTAGCGCAGGCCGTACTTGCTCAGGTCTTGCCCTGCGCGGGCCAGCATGACCACCTGCGCGCCCGAGCGGGCGTTCTCGGCGTCGAGCGCGGCCGAGGTCTGCTCGGCCAGTTTCATGCCGCGCTCGATGACCTGCGCTGGCACGGGTTTGCGCGATTCGCAGGAGCGGCCAGCGTGGGCAGGCGTGGCCAGCAACACGGCCCCGGCGAGGCACAGCACGCCCGCCACAGCGGGGATGCGCGCAGCGCGGTCGCGTCCAGGGGGCTGAACCTTCATCATCGCGCGGCTCCTCACAGGCGCTCGTTGTGCAGCAGCGCGCGGCCGATGGCGTTGGGCACAAAGGCAATGGCCTCGCCCGCCGCCGACAGGATCACGCCCGTGCCGATCACGCTGCAGGTCACCACCGTGCCCACCGCGTAGGCCGCGCCTGCCGCGCCACGGCCGACCACCTCCACACTCACCCGGGCGCCGTCCGAGGCACGCTCCAGCAGGTACACCGTACCCACGGCCGAGGCCTCCACCGCCTTGACTGTGAGCACCGCGCCGCCCACCGACAAGGCGGCGGGCACCGTCACCACCGCACCTGCGGCGGCCGATGCCACCGAGGCCGTGCCGACCACCGAGGCCACGGGCAGCAACGACAGCGCGGCAGAGGCCTCGCTCTGCGCCCGGGCCGGGGAGGCGGCCACCAGGGCGGCACACACCACGCCAGCCGCCAGCAGGGCACGGGGCAGTCGGGCAGCACCCCACGAAGAAAACATGGCATTCATCATCAATCACTCCTCAAGGTACGGCCCGCCCACACAC
>JBKCTS010000476.1:0-2385 GCA_046318695.1 Acidovorax sp. | reverse complement strand
CCAGGCTGCGAAGGCGGCGGCGGCGGTGCCGGCCAGGGTGGTATACCTCTCCCCTCAGGGCGCGCGGCTGACGCAGCGCCGGGTGGAGGCGCTCGCCGCCGAAGCGCGGTTGGTGCTGCTGTGCGGTCGTTACGAGGGCGTCGACGAACGCTTGCTCGGCCTTGCCAAAGCCGCGCAGCTCGCGCAGCGGCAGCCCGGCCCAGCGCTTGATGCGGCGCTCGAGCTGGCGCAGGCTGCGCCCCGGGGCCGACAGGGCGGCGCGCTGCGCCAGGTGCACGGCCCAGTCGCCGTAGCGCTGTGCCTGCATCGCCTGCGCGGGGCGGCAGGCTTGCCAGCGGGGTTCCAGAAACGCCTCCAGGCAGTCCATGCGGGAGGCGTCATCGGGCTGGTGCTGCACGGCTTCGCACATAGCGATCCAGTCGCGCGGCAGCACGGTTTGCGCGTCCACCAAAAGGTCGGTCAGCAATTGCGGCTCGATGCCTGTGAGTTGGTGCAACGCATCGGGCATGAGCATCACCATCATCCCGTGTGTCGGTTCGGCGCAGTAACTCGCGCTGGGGCGGGTTTGCGGACCAGCCAGCACCCAGCGGCCCGGGTAGACCTCGCGCGGGCTGTGCAGGCCGGGCACGGCGTCGGGGCGGTCCGCCACCAGAGCTTCGCTGCAGCCCTCAAACCACCAGCTCAGGCTGCACAAGGGGGTGGCTGGAAATCGGTTGATACGTTGCGCATCACTCAGGCTGTAGCCCACCGTGCTGCGCACGATGGAGCCACGCAAGCAGGCCGACAGGCTGGCACGCGGCAGCCACAGTTGGCCCGATGGGATCAGGCCCTGCGGATGCCTTGGGGAGGGTGGGACCAGGTTTGCCATGCGCCGCGAGTGTAGGGCAGGGGGGATGTCGCATTCGTTCAATACCCTGAGGGTGCGGCACTGCAACATGACGCCATTGATCCTCTACCTTTGAACCCTCAGCGCGCCACACGGCGCACATGACCGCCATGAATCATCGCTTTCACTGCCAATGCGGCGCCCTGAATGGACTTCTCAGCCAACCGCACCGGGCCCTTCGCGGCGTGTGCTATTGCAAAGACTGTCGAGCGTACGCGCATCATCTCGGCGCAGCGTGCTGGACCCACGATTCTCTTGGTGGAGCTGAATTTGTGGCGGCGCAAGCCCAGCAGGTCTCGTTCACATCGGGCATTGAGCACCTTGCCTGCCTGTCTATGACCGAGAACGGGTTGCTGCGTTGGTACGCCAAGTGTTGCAACACACCGATCTGCAACACCACAAGAGACTGGAAAGTGCCTTACGTGGGGTTGATCGGCGCTTGCCTGAGAACCGACCCCGTCGCCTTCGAGCGATCTTTCCCCCAGGTGCAAATGCGAGTGAATACGCGGAGTGCCAGGAAAGCGCCACCGCCCATGCGTCTGCGCACGGTGGTTTCCCTCTCCGGCTTTACGCTGCGGGTCATGCTGAGTTCTATCAGCGGGGCATATCGTCAAACCCCATTCTTCGATAAAGGACGAGGGGTGCCCGTCGTACCTGTGATGGTGCTTTCGGAAACAGACCGCGCAGGTGCCTACGGTGCAACCTGACTTGTTGTCGAACTGGAGCGCTCAGTCCCATGAGCGTGTTGTGAGGCGTTCGTTTGTCACGGCAACTCCGCACTCCCCATCCGCCCCAAAATCGTCCGCGTCCTGCCCGCCAGATACGCAGACCCTGGCATCTTCTCAAACCGCTTGGGCGCGGGCAGCATCACCGCCAGGCGGGCGGCCTCGGCGGCGCTGAGCTGGCTGGCGCTTTTGCGAAAGTAGTGCTGTGCGGCGGCTTCGGCACCGAAGACGCCCTGGCCCCATTCGACGTTGTTCAGGTAGATCTCCAGGATGCGCTGCTTGCTCAGCAGTTTTTCCAGCGCGATCGTCAGCACGAATTCCTGGCCCTTGCGCAGCATCGTGCGTTCGCCGGAGAGCAGCAGGTTTTTGGCCAGTTGCTGGGTGATGGTGGAGCCGCCGCGGATTTTGGGTTGGCGGGTGGGGCGGTCGGGGCTGCGGGCCTGCGATTGGTTGGCCAGGGCTTCGGCCTTGGCGTTGCGCTCCCAGGCTTTTTCGATGGCGTTCCAGTCCACGCCCTCGTGGTTCACAAAGCCGTCGTCTTCCGATGCGATCACAGCGCGTTTGAGGTGCTCGGAGATCTGCGCGTAGGGCACCCACTGCTGGCGCCAGGGCACGCGGCCGGTGGTGGCGATGAGCGACCAGGCTTCCGAGCGCTGGAAGGTGGTGGACTCAGGGTCGATGGCGGCCATGGCGGCAATGCGGACCACAAAGAACAGGTGCAGCGCCCCGAAGGCGAGCACCACCAGTCCCAGCCAGCGCAGCATCGCTTTCATG